>CAMMNR010000183.1 GCA_946498265.1 uncultured Clostridium sp.
TTTTTTACAATTCATCTTTTAAATATGTGAAAATTTTATAATTTACTAAATTGTTGCTAGGAGGAAACCCTTGCTATTACTACATTTTAATTTTTCGTCATAAGAGAATAAAATTGTAATAACTAACGCAATTAATGTAATTCCTTGATTTTTTCTAAAATTCTTCATAATTTTTCTCTCCTTTTTCTCTTGTTTTAAACTATTATTCAGCAATATATTTCATAACTGAATTTCAGTTATATTTTATATATCATATTTTAGTTAAAATGTCTATATATAAATTTCAAAGATTTTAAAATTTTAACGAGGTGGTATATACAATGGACAAATTTGTAATGAGAAAATCAACTGAAGCCAATATTTATAAATCTATAAGATTTCCTACTGAAATTAACGATAAAATAAATAGTATTGTAAATAAAGCTAATGAAGGAAAGTCTAAAAAAGAATATAGTTTTAATGGCTTTGTCATATCTGCTTGTGAATTTGCATTAAAACATATGGAGGAGTAAGATTTTTTATCTCTACTCCTCCACAATATATATTTTATTCATTTTTATTATGATATATACTATTATATATCATACTTCATACTTTTGAATTATGATTATTTTCTGAAAGGGCTTGGGATTTATTCCAAAATTCGAATTTTGACTAGGGAGGAAAAATTCAGTGCTTGTTAGGAAATATAAAGGAGTACAAAAATCATTTTTACATTGAATTTTTCATACCATTTTTTCATTTTTAACTACTTATTATTACTCCAATTTTATAATTTTCTTTTTTAGTTTTTGAAAATTTTTTATCGTTTTTTACTGCAATTAATCTTATCGATTTTTGTTTTTCTTTTTTATAATTTTAATCATACCACACCATCTTTCTTTTTCAAGTTAAAGGCGACAAAAAAATCAACCTTTTACAGTTGATTTATCAATACTTTCGTCTGGTGCGACGATTTTACTTAATGGAGCGGGTAGCGAGAATCGAACTCGCGCGACCAGGTCGGAAGCATGGCATTCTACCACTAAATTATACCCGCATTTTTAAAACTTATGTTCGTTTAATATGTTTAAAATAAAATACAAGTTTTTACTTGTATTTTGGTGGGCAGGGAAGGATTCGAACCTTCGTACTCAAATGAGAACAGATTTCTTACTACTATAGTTTTCACTACCACAATAAAATTCATATTATGTTTGTAGTCTGGACTTTCTCTTTATCTTCCTAAAAAGATATCAGGTATAAAGTCTCTACACTCGAAAATTTCTTTTCTAGCTCGGGATTGCCATCAGCTTTCCTGTTAAGGTTTCCCCGAATTAGCCCGATGTTCATCATATAATCACTTATATGAGCTGCAAGTTTAGGTTTTGTTAACCAAAGACCACAGTCTGCCGCCTTTAGCCACTCGGCCACCTACCCATAAAAAAAGTTGGTGCTCCCTCAAGGATTCGAACCTTGGACCCACCGGTTATGAGCCGGTTGCTCTGACCAACTGAGCTAAGGGAGCATACTTATCGTTAAGACAAGTATAAGTATAAACTATTTTTTTTACGTTGTCAATAGTTTTTTCATATTTTTTTAAGAAATTAAGCTTGTGTGCATTCAAAATTCTATTGCAATAAAAATCTAATATATATTTTTTCTATTAAGCCTCTACCCAAATAGATGTAGACTTAGACTTCACTTTAAAATTTCCATATCCATATTCGTCTATAGTTATAAAATCTTCACAATTAGACAATGCATCAATAAATTTTTCTCCAGCAAACTTTTCTCCCACATACATTCTCTTTTCACTATCTGTATCATTCGAAATTAATACTGCTAATCCTGATTTTAGATGTTCTTCATCTCCTTCTCTTGTCCATCCAATACAATGTGGATTATCAAAATATTCATTTTGTTTTCCATATGATTTTTCTTTTCTTAGTCTTATTAATATTTTCAATTCTTCTAATGGTTCTATATTATCATGTTTTATACCATAATAATCTCCATAAAATATGCATGGATATCCTTCATCTCTTAGCAATATTATACTATATGCTGCTGGCTTAAACCATCTATCCACAAAACTTTCAAGACTCTGACCTATTTGTGTATCATGATTATCTACAAATGTTACTGCTTTACTTGAATTTTCTTTTACTAGTGTTTTATCTAAAATCTTAGTTAAATCATAATTAAAATCTTTTGAAGCATTGTATAAATTATAATGTAATGGTACATCAAATAGTGATATCTCTCCCTCTGTTTCTGTTATATATCTATGCAATTTGCTTACATCACCACTCCAATATTCTCCTACTGTAAATAATTCATCTTTTGCATCTTTTCTTAATTCTCTTATCCAGTTTTTATAGAAATTTGCATTAATATGCTTTACCGCATCTAGTCTAAATCCATCTACTTTTGTAATATCTAAATACCACTTTCCCCAATTTGTGCACTCTTCAACAACTTCTTCATTTGCAAAATCCAAATCAGCTCCCATTAAGTAATCAAAATTTCCAAACTCTTCATCTACTGCATTGCTCCAATTTTTATCTTTAAATTTAAAAAGTGCTTTCTCATTTTTATTGTTATCGTAATCAATGCCATCAAAATGTGTCCAATTCCATTCAAAATCAGAATATTTCTTTTTTCTTCCTGGAAAAGTAAATTTTGTTGCAACTCTTACTGTTTCTTGGTCTGATATTATTTGATTATGATTTCCCCAATCTACTTTTGATGCTGGAATCGTTTGTAACATATCTGCTCCCATTTTATGGTTTAAAACTATATCTGCATAACTTTCTATTCCGTTTTGTTTTAATATTTGTATACAATTTATATATTCATCTTTTGAACCATATTTTGTTTTTATAGTTCCTTTTTGGTCAAATTCTCCTAAATCATATAAATCATAAACTCCATATCCTACTTCATTTTTGCCACCAATTCCTTTATATGCTGGTGGAAGCCATAATGCTGTTATCCCCAAGCTTGCTAATCTTTCTGCATTTTCTGCAATTTCATTCCATAAATTTTGATTACATTCCATATACCATTCAAAATATTGCATTATTATTCCATTTATTTTCTTCAATTTTATCACTCCATTTTTATCCTTTTTTATCCCCAATTTATACTGCTAAGTAATCTTTCTATTAGTCTACTATAATAAAAATTTTATATTTTTATGTTCATATTCTATACTATTATATTTTATAATTCAAGACTAAAATTTTAATTATTAATTTAAAATTCATACAATGTTTATGTTGAAAAACTAAATCATATGTAGTATAATTTGAATTTGAAGAGTTAATAGTGTAAAAAGAGTAAGATTTTCACTACATACAATACATTTTATTAGAACTAAAAATTGCTCGAATGGGGGTTTTTATGAACGATATTATTTATGAAAGAAAAATTAATTATTATGAAACTGATAGAATGGGAGTTGTACATCATTCTAATTATATAAGATATTTGGAAGAAGCACGTTGTTTCTTTTTAGAAAACATAGGAATGCCATTTTCTGAAATCGAAAATCAAGGTATAACTATTCCTGTTTTGGGTGTAAATTGTACTTATAAACACCATGTTACTTTTGGTGATACATTATTAATTAAAGTATATGTAAAAGAATATTCAGGTGTTAGATTAACAATTAGTTATGATGTAACAGATAAAGCTACTGGTAAAACCGTAATTTTAGCTGAAACTAAACATTGTTTTACAAATAAAGATTTGAAACCTGTTAATTTGAAAAAAGCTAATATAGAATTACATAAAATATGGGGACGTTCCTTAAATCCCTAAAATTCGGGAACAAAGGGACGGACCTCTTG
>CAMMNR010000184.1 GCA_946498265.1 uncultured Clostridium sp.
TATATTTTTTGGAATCTTTTTAATATATTTTTCATATTTTTCAACTTGATTTTGCATTCTATTTAGCTTTATTCCAGTTTCATATTCTTTATCAATAATTTTATTTTTCAATTGCTTATTTTCATTTCTAAGCTGTGAATTATTTTCCTTTTGAATACTTAATCTTTCTTCTAATTCCTCAATATAATCTTTATATGAATTTACTTTTGCTGAAAATTTACGAGCTTTTGGAACAAATTCAGAAAGTAAATTAACAGTTTCTTCTTTATGTTTCTTCATTCCAATCATATTTATATTTTCAATAGATTTTAATAATTGATTATATAAATAATCCAAATTATCTGCCATTTTAAATAACCATGTTGGAATATGCTTTCTTTTAGTTTCTTGTGCTGATTTTCCTCTCTCTAGCTCTTTCCATCTTTCATGCATGCATTCATAGAATTTTGTTTGCCACTGTGATAGTGATTTTTGATTTCCCAATATACTTTTAGCTGATAATTTCCCATCTTTATTTATTGGGCAAAATGCCAAATGCATATGTGGAGTTGCCTCATCCATATGAACTACTGCTGATATTATTCTATCTTCTCCTATTTCCTGTTTAATAAATTCTGTTGCCCTTTCAAAATATTCTCTTTTTTCCTTTTCAGATAATCTATTCATAAACTCTGGTGTAGCTGTAATTAAAGTTTCAACCAATTTCACACTATCTTTTCTAACTTTACACCCATATTTCTTTATCAAGTCTTTTATTTCCCTTGAATATGTGTATTGTGGTGCTTGTACTGTATGATAATTATATTGTGATTTATTTACATCTATATCTGGATTGCTTTTATATGCATCCTTTTTTCTCTCATTATGTCTTTCACACCCAGCTACGGCTCCTCCTTTATCCTTTTTAAATCTCAATATTGTATATGCCATATATTATTCTCCCTTCATTTATTGCATTTCTTTGTAGCACACGTTTTGATGACGATAATGACGATGAAATTACTATGATACACTTGTTCAATTTTCAATTTGCATTTTATTTATCTAAAATCAAAACGTGATAACACTCATATGCTTATCCGTCTGAGTGCTTTTTACTTTTAGCAAGTAAAAAATCACTCATCCTATTTTTGTAAAATATTAAAATATCTGCTAATTCAGTTTTACTCAATTTTCAAAAATCGCATTTATGAGTGTAACACACTACACTTTTTACAAAAGTTGGTGTGCCAGATTTTCCATCTGGACTTCCTTCAATGACAATTCTATCGCTACATACTTTTAGCGTCATCATTGTCATTGATGACATTATCATAAATGCTAATGTCATTTTTAGCCAAGCTCTGTAGCTTTATCAATATCTTTCCTTAAAGTTACTAAACGAGCTGTGCTTGTCCTTGATGTTGTAAAACTTATTTTATTATCTAATAAAATTGTTTTACTATATTCGTTTAGAACTTTAGTAAGATATTGTGGTGTTATATCTTTTTTATCTAATATTTCTAATAATTCTGTTGCAGTTCCTTGCCACATTTCATTTTCATTAATAAAAGATATAACATTACTTACTATCTCTGGAGCATTTTTTATTTCAAGTTCTTTTTGGAAAGACCTTTCTATTAAATTCCATCTACATTCTTCAAACCTTAATGTAAATGTTTGATATTCAACATCTCTACCAGTTACAAATAATGTTGCAACTGAATCATCTCTAGATTTCTTTTCTAATATAAATGTTGTGTCACTACTTCCCATTATTCCTGTTGTACCTGATATTTTATTAAAAATATCACTATCGTCTTGTTTTCTCAAATGATGAACTAATATAATTGCTAATTTATTTTTATCTGCAAATTCTTTTAATGTTGTCATTTCTCCATAATCAGCTGAATAATTAATATCATTATTTTGTTTTCTTACTTTCTGAAGAGTATCTATAACAACTAATCTTATATTAGGATATTGTTTTATTACATTTTCTAATTGCATGATTAATCCATTTGTAATTTTGTTTGACTCTATTGCTATATGAAAATTAGAATCTATATCATCAGTTAATTTGAATAATCTTTTTTGTAATCTTTGATGTGTATCTTCAAGTGCTAAATATAAAACATCACATTTATTTGTTTTTAATCCCCATAATTTTTCGCCTTTTGAAACTTTAATACATAAATCAAGCATCAACCAACTTTTTCCTACTTTTGGTGCTCCACAGAATATATGAAGTCCAACAGGTAATATTTCATCAACTATAAATTCACTTTCAGCAAGTGTTGTGTATAATAAGTTATCTGCATTAATAATTTTTAAATCCTCCATGTTTTCCTCCTTTCTAGCAAGTAGCATAACGATAAAAAAGGCTTCGCTTTTTTACTAAACGAAACCTTATATCATATCTATATATTAAAAATATCTCCCTAAAAAGCCATTAAATGATACAGAAGTTCCGTTTACTCTTACTGAAAAATTTTTGCATACTTGCATAAAATTTTTCTTAACTTTTTTGAATATCAAAAAAGTCATAAGAGATATTCAGAAGTCTATTTAATCCTCAATAAACAAATGTACTTTTTTTATAAAAAGTAACTTTTAATAAGCCCAATACATTTCTGTTTTTGGACATTATTATATAATTGTTTACTGTGAATTAAATAAGACATCTGTAGCACTTACGACTTCATATTACTTCTATCTATTTGTTGGAGATTATTATATTATAATTATAAGAATTATAAAAACCAACTCAGGCCTACGAAACTAACAAAAGGGCCCCTTATACTTCTGGCTTCCGATCAGTAGGGTAAAGTATTTTCTTGCGAAGTACTTTTTAGATTTTTAAAATCAACCACTATTTTATCATTAAGTTACATAGTGGCTCAACCTACAACAGGGAAATATCTATATTTAATTTTTCAGTTGTATTCTTATTGAATACACTTATTTTATATCATCATTTACATAAATTGTCAATCATTTTTGTAAATTTTTTCAAATATCTAGAAAAAGTTTTTTGACTTTTATTTTATACATATTAATCTACAATTTCTTCAAAACGGTATTTTTGAGTTACATCTGGGTATTTTTCGTGATCTACTTCAGATAAAAACATTTCCAATGGTCTTGCATGAATCCCATCCTTATGATTTGTTTTTCCATTATTATCCATACATCTATATACCACTAATTTTTCTCCTGTTTCACTATGTTCTGCTACAGTAATCACAAAAGACCTTGCTCCTTTAAAATGTTTCCACATTGTAAAAGGTTTTACTACTCTTTCTTCCATACATTTTCCTCCTTAACTTTTTTGTATATTTTATCACTTTATTTATTTTTTGACTACTATTTTCTCTTATTTTTAGATAATTTTACTATACTTAGTATAGCTTTCATCTATTATTTTTATAAAAAATTACATATTTCTTCAAATTTATTTGCTGTTTCATTTTCCATTTTTTCCGTTACTCTTACATAAATGTTATATGTTATATCAATATTTCTATGTCCTAGTCTTTTTGAAACTGCCTTTATATCTGCTCCTGACTCAATAAGTCTAGTCGCATGAGTATCTCTAAAATCATGAAATCTACAAGGAATACCTAATTCATAATGAATTACTTTAAACGGATATTTACAACTATCTGTACCCTCATACACACCATTTTTCTTTACAAAAACAAAATTTACTTCTTCTAATGCTACATCAATTTCAGAATATGCATTTACAATTTTTGTTTCAGTTTTATTATTATATGGACTTATAACATTTTTCTTATAATGCT
>CAMMNR010000185.1 GCA_946498265.1 uncultured Clostridium sp.
GGTTAGTAATGATGTACACAGAAACAGGAATGAGAAATAAAAGAAAAATGATGAAAAAAGGAAAACAATTAATAAAGAAAATGGGAATAGTATAAGAAAAAAAAGTAAAAGACCACTTCATAAGTGGCCTTTTGACTTAAATATGAAAAATAATTTTTCATATTAAAAACAATTTGACAAGTACAATTCCTTATTTTTCATCTTTATAATCATCTTTACAGTCATCTTTCTTATCACACATATCATGTTTATCGCACTTATCGCATTTGTCACACTTATCATGCTTATCATCGTCTTTTCCTAAAAAGCAATCACATCTTTCATGTTTTTCACCTTTTAAGCATCTACCTTCATGATGAGATTTTGCACATATTTTAACTTTTCTTGTGTCATTTACCCATATTTGAATAGCATATTCTCTATCAGGACAAAGAGGACCAAAAACAAATTCTCCCTCTTTATCTGTAAAAGCGTGACCAATAGGTCTTCTTTCTTCTTTACCATCTTTACAAACAACTTCTACTAATTTTACAACTGCATCGCAAACTGGTTCTTTAAAACAATTTTTTACTACTCCATATATTACATCTCTGTTATCTTCTGTTCAAGTGAAAAAGTACCAAAAAAGTCAAATAAAAAATATTTCCATATTATAATCCTTATCTATTGCTATATAATCAATCACAGATAGCCAAATTCTTCTTTTTTCTATTCTAGACAACGAATTATATGCTAAATTAAAATCATTGCTTAAAAACGATTTTAATGTTTCTAAATTGATATCTGGAATATTAGTTTCAATTTTTTCTTGTTGTTTATATAATTCTTCTAGTTGTGCAACATATTCCTTATAATCTTTTTCGTAATCTTCAATCCTTATTAAATCTCTTACATATAAATCTTTTAATTTGGATAATTTACTTTCTACAGAGCTTATTTCTTTTGACATATCAATTTCTTTAAAATGTTTTTCTTTATATTCATAATCAGAAATATATTTTTTTAATTGAATGTTAAATTCCTGTAAGAGTATTTTTTCTATTTTTACTTCATTAAAATTCACACTACAAGAGCATTTCATTGCTAAATGATGTCTTTTGCAAATATAATAATACCTAGAACTTTCTGGATTTTTAGAATAGAATTTGCCACCTAGTCTATAACCACATTCTGAACATTTTAAAAGCCCTTGAAAAATATATCCACCAGAATTTTCAGCAGATGGCTTTCGTGCATTTTTATTTAGTAATCTTTGTGTATTTTCAAAATCGATTTTATTAATTATAGCAGGACAAAAATCCTCAATATCTCCATATCTAGTTTTCTTAACTCCTATATATAATTTGTTAGTAAGTATTCTATATACTCTCATATAATTTAACTGTAGTTCTGGATACTTTAAATCTAATTTTTGAAATGTTTGATAAGCACTTGTAGTTTCTTTATAAAATTGAAAAGCATCTAATATTACTTGTTTTTTATCTTCATCGATAACAAGTTTTTTATCTTGTCTTTTTAGTCCAACTGGAATTTTTCCGCTTATTAGCTCTTTACTTTCTACTTTTGTTTTAAATACACTTCTAATTCTTTCAGAAGTCTGAGCCGACTCGTTTTCTGCAACAGAAAGCATAATATTTATATGTAGTCTACCACTAGCTGTAGAACTATCGTATTTTTCAAAAACGGTTTGCCAAAATACTCCATGTTCATCTAAAACATCTAATACTTTATAATAATTTCTAACTCCACGAGAAAGTCTGTCTAATTTAGTTATAAGTATTCTGTTTATTTTATTATTTTCAACATCTTTTAGAAGTCTTTGTAAAGCAGGTCTTTTTAAGTTAGTAGCGGAAAAACCATCATCTTCATAAATACCGTAAATATGAAAGCCATTCTTTAAAGCATAATTAGTTAATTCTTCTCTTTGAGTTCTTAAGCTATCTCCATTAATGGCTTGTTCTTCTGTGCTTAGAGGACACGGACATATAAGGCTACCTCTTCGGCATGATTGCTATACATATCCATTAAATCACCCTCTTTCTTCTTAAATTGTTATGAAACCTACTATGGTCTTCGTTTGTCATTAATCGTAGGTTTTCTATAGTATAATAATAAAAACTGCTTATACAAGTAGTGTAGTATAGATAGTGTAAAACTTTGGCGAGGGATACATTATCTATTTATTTTATTTCACTTTGTTTTTTCTTTAGTCTATTTAATCTTGCTTCAAAACCACCCTTTGTTCCATCTGTATAGCCTTTATCAATTGCTTCTTCACAAACATTTATTGCACTATTGTAACATTCAGCTTTTTCATAAGTCAGTGGTAATTTGTGAGAAGCCATACAATAATATGGGTTTTTATAAATAGTTCCATTTATTCTAGTATCTTCTTTTCTAGCTTCTTCAAATTTTGGAATTAAATCAAAATATTTATTACAATATACAAAAAGGTTATTAAAAGCCTCTTTGCTGTTAGTATTTATATAATCTGAATAATAAGTATTTATTTTTTGAGTGTATTCTCCTATTAAATTCCATAATTCTCCATATTTTTCTTGATATTGAGCATATTTCATAGTTTCAATATCATAATTGTAATATTTGCTAGTTTTATCTTTACATATGTTTTCATTGTTTTTATTAAATAATCTACTAAATATACCCATATTATTTTCTCCTTTTTTTTCTTCTTAATTGTTCAAAAACACCTAATATTCTAAGTGGTAAATTTTCTATTTGTTCATTAGAATAAATCATTGGTTGATATTTGTTGTTTAATGGTTGCAAAATAATACCATTTTCATTTTTAAATACTCTTTTAAATGTACCATCATTACCATTTACCATTACAACGCAATCGTCACCATTTTCACAGTCATCTTGCTTTTGAAAAATAATAATATCTCCGTCTAAATAATCTGGCTCCATGCTATCACCTTTGACTTTTAATCCAAAATACTGTTTTCCACCTTTTAGCATATCTGCGGATATTTCTTCTGTATCTATTATGTCCTCTATACATTCCATTGGTATTCCAGCTGGGATAGTACCGTATACGAATACTATTGCAGAATTATTTTTTTCGTTATCTTTCAATTTTTCACTTTCTGCTAGGTCGAGATATCCTGCTTTTTCATATAGGTCTAGATAATCTAAATTGTATATTTTAGCTAATTCCTTTAATGTAAGAGGAGATGGTTTTCTTGAACCGTTTTCTATCATAGACAAATGACTAAAAGAAACATCAGATCTATAGTCTACTTGCCTTAAACTTAAATCTTTTGACTTTCTTATTTTTTTTAGATATTCTCCTAATTCTTTATTTGTAAGCATTTAAGAATCCTCCTTTTGTTCACATTATAACACACCTGTTTCGATTTGTAAAATTTTTTAGAAAAATTTCGAAAAAAGTGTTGACAAAAAGAAACTTTAAATATATAATGTTCACAACAAGAAACAAGGAGGCGATAAAGTGATAGTAGTTATTAATAAAGAAAAACTGCGAGAAGATATAGCCAGAGCAGGTTACAGCATAACAAGTTTAGCAAAAGACATAGGATGTTCAAAAGCACATATAAGTTCAATAGTAAATCATGAAAGAAATCCTAGCGCAGTAATTGCTGTTAAAATTTGTGAACAAATAAAAGGACAATTTGATGATTATTTTTATATCGAAAGTGTTCACAACAAGAAACGAACATAAAGAGGTGAGAAGATGAAGCAACAATTAATCTTTGGAATTATCATAATTAGTATAG
>CAMMNR010000186.1 GCA_946498265.1 uncultured Clostridium sp.
AAAATAGGGAAAAAAAGCCCCGTCCCCAAATTCCCTACAACCCCGTCCCCAATTTTCCTATTTCCGTCTTCTACATAATATCTTTTTTATTATTATATATTTTATTTAATAATTCGTCTGGATAGTGTTCATCTAAGAATACATCTACTGAATTTTTGGCTGGTATGTTATTTCTTCTTTCTTGTTGTCTTGAAGCTGCCATACATGATATTGAAATATCAAATGCCATGAATAGCATAAAAAATATTGTTAACACTCTTACCCATTTTTTGTATATAAGATGGTCTATTTTTTCTAACCATGGATATATTATTTTTAAAAATGCTACTGCTATAATTCCCCAATATACACAATATAATAAGCAAATTCTTCCGTTTAGGTTTAAGAAGAATTTACTATAATCCCATGATATTGTTCCAAAGAATATTTCTTGAAAAAATGAACATAAATATTCTAATATTCCCCCCATTGCCATTCCATAGAAAAATGCCTGTTTTGGATCTTTTACTTTAGATATCAATATGTAATAAGCAATTGCCCCCATTCCATAAACTTGCACAAATGGTCCATATATTAGTCCTTGCCTTATTTGAAGTGTTCTTGTATATACTAATGTATATATCATCTCAGCAAAAAATCCAAATACACTTCCTATTATAAATATCCAAAATATTCTTATTATAAAATTAATTATTTTCTTATCTTTTATATCTTTTTTCTCCATATTCTTCCCCATTTTGTTTTATAGCTTTATTATATATTATTAATGTTAAAATGAAAAGATTTATTTACTATTTTTAGAATAATTAAGAAAATCTTTATAATTTTTAATTGCTCAATAAAATTGTTTTAATTATCATACTTCTTATATAATAAAATGTTTAAATTTTGTTATTTATAATGTCTTTTATGACTTCACCTGCAATTATTAGTCCCATAACAGATGGTACAAATGAAATACTACCTATTACATTATTTTCATTACTGATTCCTTTTTCTTTTGAATATACTACCTTTAGTTTTTCTATATTTCTTTTTTTAAGTTCTTTTCTCATAACTTTGGCTAATGGACATTCTGATGTTTTATATATGTCTGATACTTCAAATTTTGTAGCATCTAGTTTATTTCCGGCTCCCATTGCTGATATTATAGGTATATCTATTTCATTTGCTTTTTCTATTAATTTTAGTTTTGTTTTTATTGTATCTACTGCATCTACAACATATGAACATTCTAGATTAATTAAATTTTCTTCATTTTCTTCGTTCATATATATTTGTACATTTGCATTTGGATTTATTTCTTCAATTCTTTTTTTCATTACATCAACTTTGTTTTTTCCTACTGTTTTTGTAGTTGCATGTATTTGTCTATTTATATTACTTGGAGTAATTTTATCATTATCTACTAGAATTAAGTTTCCTATTCCTGCTCTTGCTAATGCTTCTGTAGTATATGAACCTACTCCACCTATTCCATAGATAATTACTTTTGCTTTTTCTAGCTTTTCAATTCCTTGTTTTCCTATCTGTAATTCTGTTCTTGAATTCCATTTTTCTTCCATTGATAAGTCCTTCCTATATTTTATTTTATTTCTATTAATTCGTATTCATCATTACCTAATCCAATTTTCACTCCATGTTCTATTTGACTCTCCCAATTTGTTTCTGGATGATTTATATGGAAATTGTCTTTTTCTTCTATATGTTGTTTTATGTGCTCTCCTAATCTACTATCATCAAATGCTGTTTGTTTATTTACTAAGTCTGCACAAGCTTTGTCAAGTGCTACTGGATCAAAAGATGCAAGCATACCTATATTTGGTACTATTGGTGCATCGTTTTCTGCATGGCAATCACAATTAGGTGATACATCACATATTAAACTAATATGGAAGTTTGGCTTATCTTTTACTACTGCTAATGCATATTCAGCCATTTTCTTATTTAATATATCTCCATTTTCATCATTTGGAGATTTTATTGCGTCAAAATTACATATTCCAATACATCTTCCACAACCTACACACTTATTGTGGTCAATTATTGCTTTTCCATCTTCTCCATATGAAATTGCTCCATGAGCACATATTTTTATACATTGTTTACATTTTCTACAATTATCTAAAATAATTTCTGGCTTACCACTACTATGCATTTCCATTTTTCCTGCTCTTGAACCGCATCCCATACCAATGTTTTTGATTGCTCCTCCAAATCCTGTCATTTCATGTCCTTTGAAGTGGTTTAAGGAGATAAATATATCAGCATCCATTATTGCTCTACCAATTTTAGCTGTTTTTATATATTCTTGATTTATTTCTACATATTCCTCATCTGTACCTTTTAAACCATCAGCAATTATTACATGACATCCTGTTGAAAAAGGTGTAAATCCATTTAAATATGCACTATCTATATGGTCAAGTGCATTTTTTCTTCCACCTACATATAATGTGTTACAATCTGTTAAAAACGGTTTTCCCCCTAATTCCTTTACTACATCTGCTATTACTTTTGAATAATTTGGTCTTAAATATGCTAAGTTTCCTGGTTCTCCAAAATGTATCTTTATTGCAACATATTTATTTTCAAAATCAATATTTGCTATCCCTGCTTTTTTTATTAATTTTTCTAGTTTTTGTAGTAGATTATATCCTGGTCTTGCTCTAAAATTTGTAAAATATACTTGTGATTTTTCCATGTGTTATCAATCCTCTTTCTTTTTTATATATTATGTGACAAGTATATCACAAAATAAATAAATGTGCCAATAGGGACGGGCTATTTTGGCACACTTATTTTGTAAATTGGTTGACGATGCTTTATCAATATTAGAATTTTTATTTATCATTTTTTCTATACAATGATAAAATTGCCAAAATAGCCCGTCCCTCTTGGCACGTTTTCTTGTTTGTGATATATTATTTATATACATGGAGGTATGCATATGCTTAGAATTAATAATATTAAAATTCGAGATGATATTTCTAATAAAGAAGTTTTTGAAATAGCTATAAAAAAACATAAAATAAATTTAAATGACATCATTGAATGGCATATTTCTAAAAAGTCAATTGATGCAAGAAATAAAAATGATGTTCATTATAATTATTCTATTGATATTAAGGTAAAAAATGAAAGGAAATATAAAAAATTGGAAAAAGTAAAAGATTTTGATTTTTCTAATTCGAATTTATCTTCATCAGACCTAAGTTTGAATAATTCTAAATTGGATTTTTCTAAATCTAAAATATCTGATGTACAAATTAGTAATTTACCGAGTGATAATTCAAATAATAAAAAAGTTGTAATCGTAGGTGCTGGTCCTGCTGGCTTATTTGCCGCTTTGACTTTAGTTAATAATGGAATCAAACCTATTATTATAGAACAAGGTAAATCTATAGAACAAAGGAAACAAGATATAGAGAATTTTCAAAAAACAAGAGTTTTAAATACTAGTTCTAATGTTCAATTTGGAGAAGGTGGAGCTGGTACTTTTTCTGATGGTAAGCTCACAACAGGAATTAATAACCCTTTTTGTAAAATAGTTTTACAAGAATTTGTTAAGTTTGGTGCACCTGAAGAAATTTTGTATTTATCTAAACCTCATATTGGTACAGATAATTTGATTAAAATTATAAAAAATATGAGAGAATATATCA
>CAMMNR010000187.1 GCA_946498265.1 uncultured Clostridium sp.
TATAAAGTTAATGAAACATTAAACCATAAATATTATCAAATACCACAGGAATTATTTATAAATCCATTATATAAAAATACATTAAATTCTGATAGTAAATTGTTATATGGTTTTCTATTAGATAGATTATCTTTATCAATAAAAAATAATTGGCATGATGAAAACGGAAATGTGTATTTGATATTTACTAGAAAAGAAGTACAAGATAAATTAAATTTATCTGATAAAACTGTTACAAAAGCATTTAGACAACTATCAGATGTTAATTTAATATATGAAAAGAAACAAGGTTTTAGCAAACCCAAACTTATATATGTTGCAAAAATACAACATATAAAATTAGAAAAGAGTCATAATCGTAAAAATTACGATCATATAAACGGAAATTCTACGATTACCGAATCGAAAAATTTACGAACAATCAATACTAACAATAATTATACTTATATAAAGAATAAGGTAAATAAAAATTCAATGAAATATTCTGGTAGAAATTATTCTCCTGAATTTTTAAACAGCTTATATGCTAATGTATAACAACTTATATAAAACACAAAAGTAGTTATGCTTTTGTGGAAATAGCAATATAAAAATTGGTTATTGATTTTTATGTTGCTATTTTTTAACTAAATTTGCTTTAGCATATTTAGTTAAAACCTAAAAAATACCAAATGTATTTTTTAGACAAACGGGTGCAGGGTGTCCCTGCCACACTAACACTTTTTGCCATAAGGCTAAAAAAGTGTTGTAGTGTGTTACAACACAATCTAAAAAAGCACAAATTTAAGAACATAAAGTGTTTGTTCAGCAGACTAAAAAGGAGGTGCTTATAAATGAGTTATGCTATTATTAGAAATACAAAATATAAAAGAGAAAACCTAAAAGGAATATATCGCCATAATGAAAGAAGAAATAAGAATTATTCTAATAAAAATATAAATCCAAAATTATCTCATCTCAATTATTCACTAAAAGATTGTAAACATTCTTATGAAAAAGAGTTTGATTTAATAAAAGAAAAATATAATTTAAAAGGACAAATAAAAACAGTAAGTAATATTGCTTGTGAATATATTATTACTTCTGATAAAGAATATTTTAATAGTATTGGAATAGATGAAACTAAAAGATATTTTGAAACTGCTTATAAATTTGTATGCGAATATAAAAATTTAGGAGAACAATATATTTTATCAGCAAAAGTACATATGGATGAAGAAACTCCACATATGCATTTAGTTTTTATTCCGGTAATTCATACAAAAGATAAAAAGGGAAATTCTATTGATAAAATTGCTTGTAGTGAATTTTGGAAAGCAAAAGATAGTTACAGACAATTACAAGATGCTTTTTATAATTATATGGTTGCAAATAATTTTGAATTAGAACGAGGGAATCCAAGTGAAAGAGTTCATTTATCAGTTGAAGATTATAAAAAGATTACAAATTTTGAAGAAAGTAAAACACTATTGCAAGATGTAAAACTAGAATTTCCCGATACTCCTGATATTTCAAGTTTTAGAAAACTAATGAAAAATAGAGATGAGAAAATTCAGGAACAAATTATAAAACCTAAAGATAAAACAATAAAAGAATTACAAGAACAAAATGCTTTGCTTACTTTAACTTTAAATAGACAAATGCAAACTGTGAATAAAGCAGTAAAATATGAAAAAGAAATTAATCCTATTTTAGAAGAAAATATTGAACTTAAAGAAAAATACGAAACCTTGGAAAGTTCATATAATCTTAAGTTGCAGGAAGAAAAAACTAAAATTCAAGATAAATATGAAAATATAATTTATAATTTAGAAAAAGAAAATAATTTTTTGAGAAAAGTTATAAATACTTTGCAGAAAACAGTTGAAAAATTTATTCATTGGATTTGTGTGAAATTTTCTATATCTGAAGAAGACGAGGTAATTAGGAAATTTGAATTTGAAAATAATACTTATATTAATCCTGTAAAACAGATTGAACATGAAGAGGAACTAGAGAATGATTATGAAAACGAATGGTAAATTTGTATACAATCCATAGGAACTGATAATAATAAAAATGGCAATAGGACCAGAAAACTATTCAGTTTTCTGGTCCTATGCAAATCATTCGCAAAAATGCTTGTTATTTTTTCTTTTCTTCTTGTTCTTTGCGATATTTCTCCATTGCTTTGCTACGTACCCTTCTCACAATATCCTTTTCGGGAATGTCAGTCATAACTCCGCAACAAGGACATGTGAAGGTATAGAAATAGTCTGTATCTCCGGTGTAGTCTGTGTGAGTTGTGATATAGATATCATCTTCACTTACTAACAGCCGAGCTTTGCATCCACCATCTCCATTACCTTTACCAGTGCATTCTTGCTCGATTTCCCAACCGTTAGGATTTCCTTCTTGTAAAACCTTCATTGTAAAACCTCCTTTTATTGGTTAAATACAAATAGCACCATGCTATCGCATAAATTATACTATATTTTATGTGAATTTGCAACATATTTTTGATTTCTACTTTTTGGCTTATCCGGTATTGTCATTTGTATTTTATTTTGCTCTAACAAAGAATTTATATAATTATTTTTAAATTTATATACATCTTTATACCCAAAATGCTGTGCAATTTCTTTTAATGATTTCTCTGTTTCGCACAATTCTAAAATTTGTTCTTCACTTACTGCTAACTTACTGCTTTTCTTACTGCCTAACTTACTGCTTTTTACTTTTGCAGTATCATCATATTCAAAAGGATTTTCTCTATACTTAAATGTAACCCTCAAAAAATGTTCCATAAATTTAAAACAACTTTTATCATAAGCATCTAAAATTCTTAAAACTCCAGAGCCAATGTTTTCAATTAAATCTACATCTTTAAATACTCTAATAAGTTCTTTGTTTCTTGGAGCAGTAACTCCTTCTAAAAATTCTTCTTGTGATAGTTCTTGTGGTAAACCACCTGCAGATGTAATTTCAATTCTATCAGAATATAATTCTACAATCGGAGAATTTCCATAAGAATAATCATTATGTACCACAGCATTTATAACTGCTTCTTTTAAAGCTGCTTTATCTATCATTTCTACTTCTTTTCTACCTTTATATTCTATTTTAGCATAAATAGTATTTTCTGCATCAAGTCTATCTAATATCCTTTGAGTTGCAGTAATTATACAACGATACCCATATTCTTGATTTTCTACTAAATCCATTTTATTAGTGCCTAAATATTTTACAAGTTTTATTGAAACATTATTTTCATCTGCTAATAAAAATGCATTATAATTGTATTTACCCTCACTTGTTAATAAATCAAGATTTTGTAAAAAGTTATCATTTAATTTTAATCCGTGTTCTTCATAATAAATTTTTAATTGATTAAATGTTAATTCTTGTCTAGGAGAGTCAATTTCTTTTAATGTATTTTTAATCCTTTTGGAATACATATCATCAATCATTCTTTCTGTCATTCTCTCTTTGCTACTACCAACTCTAATATAACAACCTTCTGGTGTTCTTCCTTTTTTTCTTAAATAATATGGTTTCTCAGTTCCACTTGATATTACTACTTTTATTACTTCTTTATTGTCTATTGTTTCCACAACTACATCAAATAATCCTAAAGTGGAAGGTTGTATATTATTTTTTATTCTATCTTTTA
>CAMMNR010000188.1 GCA_946498265.1 uncultured Clostridium sp.
TATAAGGTTGGAAAAAATTAAAAAAGAAAATATAGAATTTGCAAATATAGAAATAGAGCAACGTGATAGTGTTTTTGACAAATATGATTTACAAAAACAAATAGAGAAAATTGATGGCAGGAAAATATGGCTAAAATGTGGAGCTTTTATAACAATAGACAAAACAGAAGCATTAACGGCAATAGATATAAATACAGGAAAATATACAGGGAAAAAAGATTTAGAAGAAACAGTATGTAAGGTAAATAAAGAAGCAACAATAGAAATAGCAAAACAATTAAGACTGAAAGATATTGGTGGAATAATAATTATAGATTATATTGATATGAAAAAAGATGAGCATAAAAAATATATAGAAGAATTATTAAAAGAAGAATTAAAAAAGGATAGAGCAAAAACACAAGTAGAAGGTTTTACTAAACTAGATTTAATGGAATTAACTAGAAAACATATTTGTAGTCACAGAACTTAAATTCTTGAAAATACTATTGTTCAAATAGTGAAATACATTATTTAACATAGAATTAGAGAGGAAACAAGGTTAAAAAATTCTTTTCCAACTAAATTTGTGCATTAAGAAAGGATTGTGCTTAAAAATGAATGTAGGATTTGTATCACTTGGATGTAGTAAAAATTTAATAGATACTGAAGCAACAATTGGATTATTTAAAAAAAATAATTTTAATATTGTAAATGATGAAGAAAAAGCAGATATCATTGTAATAAATACATGTGGTTTTATAGAATCAGCCAAAGAGGAAGCAATAAATACAATTTTAGAAATGGCAGAATATAAAAACAAAAGATGTAAATATTTAATTGTTATGGGATGTTTAGTTCAAAGATATTATGAAGAATTAATAAAAGCTCTTCCAGAAGTTGATTTATTTTTAAGAATTGATGAATATGATAAACTTTGGGAGAATATAGAAGATTTAATTAAAAGAGATATTGTAAGAAAAAGTAATAAAAAAGTTAATAAAAAAGTATCAGAAATAACACAAATGCCTATGTTAGAACAAGAAGAATATTTAAATAGAGTTATTACTACAGGAAAAAATTATGCTTATATAAAAATAGGGGAAGGTTGTAGTAATATGTGTACATATTGTGCAATTCCATATATAAGGGGAAAATTTGTAAGCAGAAAAAAAGAAGAAATAATTGAAGAAGCAAAAATGCTTGCTAAGAAAGGTATTCAAGAATTAATAGTAATAGCACAAGATACAACAAAATATGGAATAGATATATATGGAGAAGGTAAACTACCAGAATTATTAGAAGAACTTAGCAAAATAGAAGGGATAAAATGGATTAGATTTTTATATTCATATCCAGAAGGAATTACAGATGAACTAATAAATCTAGTAGCTAAAAACTCAAAAATAGCAAAATATTTTGATATACCAATACAACATATATCAAATAGAATATTAAAGAAAATGAATAGAAAAACAAATAAAGAAGATATTATATATTTAATTAAAAAAATAAGAGAAAAAATACCAAATATTACTTTAAGGACAAGTCTAATTGTTGGATTTCCAGGAGAGACAAAAGAAGATTTTCAAGAATTATATAATTTTGTAGAAGAAACTAAGTTTGATAAATTAGGTACATTTATGTATTCGAAAGAAGATGGAACACCAGCTGCAAGATTACCAGAACAAATACATAGAAATACAAAGAAATCAAGATATAATAAAATAATGTCAAAACAGCAAGAAATATCTAAAAAGCTTCAAGAAGAAAAATTAGGAAAGACATATGAAGTTTTAATAGAGGACATATCTTTTGATGGTAAATACTTTATTGGTAGAACAATGCAAGATGTACCTGACATAGATGGTTTAGTTTATATAAAAAATGATATGAATGAGCAAAATATATTAAATAAATTTATTGATTGTGATATAATAGATATAAGTAATTATGATTTAATTGCTAGAATACATGAGTAAAATGATATCAATATTTATTTTTATGTTGGAATATGGGAAAAACAAAGTGTCATTTGATTATATAAAAGATAGGAGCGGGTTAATATGAAAATCAATTTAGATGGTAAAAATATAGAAGTAACTGTTTGGCAAAAAGATGATGACGAATACATGTATTATATGGGTTCAAAATTAATAGGTTCACTAAAAACAAGTGCAATGAAAGATGAAAATATAATAATAAAACCAAATACAATAGTTTCTTCATTAGAAAAATTAGGTGTGAGAGTAAAAGACGAAAGTGAACTTCAAAATAGTTTAGAAAACGAATTAAGTGCACAAATTAAAGACCAAATAAATCAATTGGATAGAGAGGAAATAGAAAAAGAAGCAAATCAAACAGACCAAATTGATAAATATATAGAAGAACAAGGTATTGAAAGAACTAGAATAAGAGATGTTGTAATTTTAGAATGGAATAGGGAAAAAGAGGAAAAAGCAGAAAAAAAAGAGGAATTAGAAGAAAAAGAAAAACAAAAACAAATTAAACATCAAAGAAATAATGATAATCTAGTTAGAGGAAAATATCAACAACAAAAAGCAACTGAAAAAGATGTTAATATATATCAAGAAGTAGATTTAGATGAAAGAGCAAATGATATGCATACTCTAAGAAATTGGATAGGAACCAATATACCAAAAAATATAGAAAAAATAGGTGTAATAGATTCAGATGATAGAAATCAAATGAAAGACAAAACAGGAGAAGAATATAAAAGAAATTCAACTAGATATTCATTAATAGCTATTTCAAAAGATGGAACAGTAGAACCGTTAGAAAAATATGTTCCAAATTTAAGACAAAGAGGAGAATCAGGGAATAACCCAACAGAACAAAAATGGCAAGTCAGGGACGATGGAACAGTAGAAAAAGACAGTGTATTTTCTGAATATGAAATAGGAAATAAAATAATTCAAATAGATGCTAAAGAAATGGGAAGAGTAGAATTAAACATAGGACAAGAGGCAGCTACCTCAAGAGAGACTATAGGCGTACAAATGAGAGATAGTAACACAATATTTGTAACAGATGTAGAAAATAGGGCAGTTATAGGAGAATATGAGTCTAATGGTATGTATACAGTAGACAGAAATATAGAAGAGGTAGAACCTCATGAAAAAATGCAAAAAGAAGGAATTTGTAACGAAAAATTAACAAGAGATGATATAGACCGGAGATGAAAGGACAGCATCACACACACATGTCCCATCAAAAGCAAATGAAAATGCAAAAATAATGGGAATAGATGAGGCTTATATAAAAGTTTTGGCTAAAAAGATATTGAAAAATCCTACAATAAGTTCAGTATATAATCAACAAGATATAGAAAATAAATTAAGAGAAAAATTAAAAGACAAACAAGAATTATCAAAAGAGAATTTAAGTGAAGAATTAGAAAATATAGAGCAAGAAATAGAAGAACAATCAGAAGGCCAACGCGTAATAGGGGACGTTCCTTAAATCCCTAAAATTCGGGATAGGGGGACGGGGTTTTGTCATTTTTGGGACGCGTCCATAGGGATTTTGGGGACGGGGCTTTTTTTCCCTATTTTTAATTAATATCTTAATTATCAAGCC
>CAMMNR010000189.1 GCA_946498265.1 uncultured Clostridium sp.
CTTTTGAATTATATATTGACATATTATGTAGTCATCTGATTTTTCAAATTCTTCATCTTCTATATATCTAAAACATTGCCACTCTTCCATGATTCCAACAGTATCATATATATATTCATAAAGTGGTTTAAATGGATAAAGTTTTCTATTTATTTTACTTTTATCTTTTAATGTATTTTTTAACTCTTCTCTTTCTTCATCATTTTCAATTATATACAATATTTTATCAATTTCTTCTGTTAACTCAGTTAATTTTAAATTACATACTTCTTCAATTATTTCTTCATATAAGTAAGAATTATCATTTTCTTCTCTTTCATCTAATAACTTTTTCAAATAATTTATTAAAAATGCTCTATCTTTTACTCCATAAAGATATAATATTGCAAAAGTTTGTAAGGTACTACATCTAATAAATTCATTTATTTGTTTGTTTTCAATTATATCAAATAGTGCTTTATCATCTGCATTATATGTACTTGCAAGTAGTCTAGGTACATAACCTGGATAGTCATCACCTATTATATATTCTACTATTTCTTCATCTTTATTTAATAAATCTATTAAATATGGGAATGCCTTTGGTTCTTTAAATTCTGCTAATAAAAAATAGGCATAATTATATCCAAAAAAATCATCTTCTTCATTATAAATCTTTTCTAAATTTTTCTTTGTATATTCTAACATTTCCAATAATTTAGGTGTTATTGCTTCTTTTTGTTTTAATGCTTCTGTTATTGCTTCTTTTGGTAATTCTGGTGTGTAATACTTTAATTTTTCCACAATTTCATTTATTTCCATATTTTCTTCTCCATTCATTTATATATTTTTTATTACATACTTGTATATATGTTCTAATATCATATTTTCACCTCTTTTTATCATTTTATGATATTTTGTGGTGAAAATCATTACTTTTTAAATATAGTTTTAGGATTAAATTTTTCTCTTTTTAATTTTTCACTTTTCATTTCATTATAATTGTGCATATTTTTCATTAGCATTTTTTGATTATCATCTAAAATATATCTCGTATTAATGTATGATAATATTGCTATAGTATCTTTATGTATATTTTGTTCCTCTAATTTTTTATTACTATCATATTTCCATATATACTTGGAATCTTTATTCTCTCTTATTAATTCAATTAAATCATTCGGGATTTTGATTAAATCTTTCTTTGGCAAATATTTAATGATTTCATCTACTTCTACAAATCTTTTTTTATAATCAATCATCTTTTTCTCCTCTTTTAATTTCTCTATTTTTTAGCAAATTAAACAATTTACTAACATTTTCTACATCTGTAGTTGTGAGATCATTTTCTTTATCTAGTTTTGCAATTGTGGAAGATGAAATAGTTTCACTCTTACTTAAATTCTCTTGAGTAGTTTCTTTACTTTTGGTCTTAATAGGTATTCTGTATTCATCTCCTAATTCTATATTTTGTTTTACTTTATTGTAGAATGACTTTAAAGACTCTAACATTTGTTTTTTATCTTTACCTTGAGTAACTAAATTTAAATAATCTTCTACAAAATCTTGTGCAGGATTTGTCTTATATACGGATTTTCTGTATGCTTCATCTGTATATATTTTATGCACTTTTGATGTTGGAATTTTTGATATTCCAATAATTCTATGGTGAGTTTTTCTCATTTTCTCTAATACAATATGATATAAATGATTGAAATATGAGCTATCATCTTTGGTCAAATTTTCTAATTTTTGAATTTTGTTATTGATAATTGATATTTGTTCTCTGGCTTCATCTATATTTAAAGGTGGTAAATTGTCTTTAAACCTATTGATTACATATTTTTGTAAATTAGTTAAAGCTCCTTTTCTTTCGTATACGATTTCTCCTTTTCCTATTATTGAATATGATGCATTGTTTTGATTTGAAAATTCATTCTCTGCCATTAAATAAACATCTTCAATTGGTTTTTCAAAATATTCTATCTTTTTACCATCTACTAAACTTTCACCTCTAATAATTCTATTTGGATCACTATTATCAAAAATAATATGCAAATCAATGTCAGATGTTTCTGTATCAAATCCTGTCAGACTGCTTCCATAAACAATAGCACCTAAAAAATGTTCATTACTAATGTATCCCATTTTTTCTATAAATTTTGTTATAGCCTCTAATGTTGCATCAGGAATTGGTTTATGCTCTATCTCAATGTCATCTAAATCAGCATCTTTATTTAATCTTATATTTAGCCCTTCATTTTTACTTTTTATAGGAATTCTATAATTATGTTCATCTAATTCTACTGTTCTTCTAGAATAATCATAAAATCTCTTTAATTTTTCAAACATTACCACCTTACTCTCGCCATGGCTTTGAATAAGTTCAAAATACATTTCCAAAAATTCTCTGTCTGGAATATGATGTATTGAAAACATTTCTTGATATTTTTTATCTTTATATAATTTAAAACCTTTATATGTTTCAATTCTTGGCATTACATTTAGATTATGGTAAAACCTTCTTATTTTCTCAATAGTTAAATGATATAAATGTTCAAAAAAATAACTATCTTCTTCTGCATATTTTTTTAATTTTTCTATTCTATTATTAATTATAGATATTTGTTCTTTAGCTTCATTTTCTGTAAGATGAGGAAGCCCATTTTTGAATTTATCTAATACATGTGCTTGCAAATCTTGCATACTATTATCTTTCTCATATATAATCTCAGATTTTCCTATAATAGATTCTGTTGCATTATCCTGATTAGCATATCCATCTTCTACCTCATTGTATATTTCGTCAATCGTTTTTTCAAAATATTCTATTCTTGTGCCATTAATAAAAGCATTTCCTCTTATTAAGTGTTTTGGATTTGAATCATCATAAATAATGTGTAAATCTATATCTGAATTTTGATTATTAAGTCCATATTGATAACTTCCATAAAATAAAATACCTAATATATGTTCATCTTGTAAATATTTATTCTTTTTTATGAATTCCTGTATTTTTTCGTGTACTGTCATTTAGTATCTCTCCTATTATATATTGCTATTATCAAATCCTATTGATTATAAAATTCCCACATAATCATATCACATTTTTGCTATTTCTTCAACTTTTTATGTAAATGTAGTTATTTATTTTGCTAAAATATTAAATTGAAAATATATAAACACTATTTATCCAAACAAAAAGAATACCAAATTTGTTTTGATATTCTTTAAATTTTTATTTTTTACTTTTATCTTAATAAATTAATTATTTTTATTTAATCTATATTTTCTATTCCTATTAGCTCCTTCTGCAATTAGAATATTATCTTTCACCATTTTATTTAAAATATCTCTTGCCCAAGATTTGCTTTTTATTTCTAAAATATCTATTGCTATATTTGTAGTAATATAATCATTTACTTTTAAATACCCAATAATTTTATCGCTTGATTTTATCGCCGGTTTATCGCCGGTTTATCGCCGGTTTATCGCCGGTATTTTCTACTTCTCGGTTATAATTTTCATTCATCAGAGTTACTTTAAAATCTGTTCTGTTTGAA
>CAMMNR010000190.1 GCA_946498265.1 uncultured Clostridium sp.
TCTTTATTTACTATATCTTGATAAATTTTTAGCTCTGTTTTAAAGTCCATTTTTTTCCTCCGATTATTTTCTCTTAAATTTCATATATAGAATATATCACAAAATTACAAATTATACTATAGTACTAAATAAATATTCACCTATTTTTAAAAAATATGTTTCATTTTCTATAATTTTTGTTTTTTAAATTTAACCAACTTTTAATTGACGTTTTTTATTATCTAATATAAAATAAAATTATATTTATTAAAAGGGGATTTTGGGAATGAAAGAATTTATTAAAAGTAATGACGAACATGTAAAATCAACATACTTAGACTCTGCTAATAGACTTTTAAATTATTCTATAGCTGTTTTTATATATAGTTTTATTACATACTTTATTGCTTTATTATATAGCAATTTTGACTTTGGATTAATTTTCGAAGCAATAGCAGTTATTCTTGTTTTTATGGCTAAGAATAGAATTAAAAATAAAGATATTGAAACTTCTAAACTTTGTATTATAATTGCAATGTTGCCCATCTTTTTCTTACTTGCTTTTGATTTAATAAATTTACTATTAAACTTAGGAGAAGTTTTAGAAGAAGTATTTCGTTATTATACAAGTTTTGACCAATTTTTTTACAATATTAAACCATATATAGCAGATGTTACTTTAATTGCTATCATATTTTTTTTCTTTAAAGCCTATTTTAATTTAAAACATGCTGAAGGTTCCGTAGAAAAAACTTATACAGAGAATTTTTACGATTCTTTATAAAAGTTAAAACTTTTATGCTGTTTTATTTAGTAAAATTAAGATGTAATGCTTGTCTGCTTACTTTAATTTGCTACTTATTTAAACGAAAAAGAACATACAACTATTATTGTAGTTATATGTTCTTTTTAATTTTTATTATTCTTACATTTTTACATTTTCTTCTTCATCATATAAAATTTCATCATCTTTTTCTAGTCTGTCTTTCTGGTCTTCATTCTTTTTTAATCTATATGCTAAATAAATCATAACCAAAATTGTTAAAATGTAAATAACTATATATGTAACCGTTTTTACTTTAAAATTTAAATATGCATTTGTATTATCTTGTATATAAGCTTCCTTAACAGTTTTTATACCGGTAAATAAGCCAACCACTCTTTTATTTTCATTTTCGCTACTTGCCTCATATTGTTCATACATATTTGAAAATTCTTGTTCATTATATTTACCATCTAGGTATGACTTTATTCCAACTTGCAATATTAATGCTAAAATTGATATTACTACAATAAATATTATATTTCTTATTAAACTTTCTTTACTTTTAGAAATGAAGCTAAATAAAATTAAAAGTCCTGCTGATGCTAGTATACATATTAGTTGAAATGTTAAAAAGGTACTTTTTAAATCTGCTATTTGGTCTGTAAATCTCATTTTATATGAGTAAAAAAATGCAATACAAGCAATTATTGCAAGTATAAGAAACATTATAATTTCTATTGCTACAAACTTTCTATCATATACAATTATAGGATAATGTCTTCGCCAATAATAAGAATAATGTGGTGCACTATATCCTTTATTACTTATATTAGGTTTTGAAAAAGTACCTCTATTTCTAAACATAATTTTCTCCTTTTATTTTCTTTTCTATATACTATATAATACAAAAATTATAAAATCAAGTTTTATTTTATCACAAGATAAAAACCACCCAAATTACCGGGTGGCTTTACCTCTTAGGTTGTTAACTATGCACTCCTTTAACGCGTTAATTCCTGTATATCTCGTTTTTTATTTGATGCAGATAAATTATTTCCAGCAGATAGCCTATCTCTTTTATCTTCTTCCATAGTAGGAAGGTTTCTAACAATTTTTCCTTTTTGATTTTTTTTATATCCTAAAGGAACTACTCCAGTATTTATATACTGTTGCTCCGCTCTTCTTAATAATTCTCTATCTAATGCAACTTTTCCCTTTTCTCCGTCTGGCTTTTTCATTTCTACATCATATCTAATTGATTGTTTAAAGGCTTGTTTTTTCGTTTTTTCCTTTTCTTGTCTTCTCTCAAGAATACCTAATTTTATTAATCTTTCTTCCCAAGCAGTATGTTCCTCTAAATTCACACTTCTATTTCCAATTTTTTCTGCAATCATAAAACTATGTAATACTTGGCTTTTAAAAAATTCCCATTCTTTAGGAGATTTTACCTTTGCTGTAGCTAATTCTTCTAATTTTGTTGTTATTTCATCTCCGTATTTCATTATAGCTAGTCCAATATCAGGTTTCACACCATATTGTTTCATTGCCATTTCAATTTTTGAAAATCTTTCTACAGGTCTTTCTTCTCCCATTAATAAATAATACGCTACCATTTT
Organism: uncultured Clostridium sp.; assembly: GCA_946498265.1. Lineage (GTDB taxonomy): Bacteria > Bacillota > Clostridia > TANB77 > CAG-508 > CAG-269. The sequence continues at coordinate 2,362 of CAMMNR010000190.1, forward strand.
ATTATAATTATCCATTATACTTGAATTTTTCTCGACAACGGTTGGTAGCAATATATTTCTGGTATTTCTAGCATTCTCTGTCTGCTTGTATATTTTAGCTTCCATTAATGTTTCCGGTCTTAGTTCATGAGGAAACTGTTTTACTAGTCTTAAATTTTCAATGTAAACATTTATACTGTTTTTATCTATTAACATAGGAGAAATCATTATTCCACGTTCGAAAAAAGATTCAATCTTATCTTTTTTATCTCCTAGTTTAGAAATATCAACACTAGGATTTCTAGAAAACATTGAACCTTTTTTAGGAATAACTCTTTTGAATTCTTTCAAATACTCACATACATTTTTTCTATTTGATTTTAAATCCAAATTAATCATCTCCCATCATCATTTTGAATAAAATGATCTTTTGCCTTAGTTACCACGTTTTGTATTTTTTCTCTAGCATTTTGATGTTTTTTCTCCATTATTAAAGTAGATACGTCTTTACTACAAATAGTATTAGGTGGAGTTATATATGTTCTTCCGCCATTTTTGTTTATATGCTTCTCTATCTGTTTGAAACCTAAGCTTCTTCTGTTTCAAGTTTTTCTTTGCCATTTTTACTTGTCTATCAGCACTAAACATTTTAGTTAATGGTGCTTGTCTAAAATTTTCTTGTGCTTGTTCTAATTGCTCTTGTGCAAGTTTGTATTCACTTCTACTTAATTTGTAAGTAGATTTTGTTTGTTGATGTTCTCTACTTATTTGATTATATTCTGCTTGAATACTTCCATCTGTCTTTTGACAACTATTTAATTCGTTAAGTTTTCCTTGTATTGCAACAGCCATAAAATCACCTTCTTAACTTTCGTTTTCCTGATACTTTATTATATCATTTTTTACGTTTTTTGTCTAATTCCTTTATAGTTTTATTGATATATAGTATGAAACATTTATTTAATTTTGTTGTAGTAGGAATACCTTGTATAATAATAGTTGTATTTATAATTCTTATTATTTTGTACTCTGAATAATAAAAAACCAATCAAGAAATATATTTGATTGGTTTTTATATTATTTAATAAGAAGTTATTTTCCTGTGGTGCGGATGGATGAACTATATAGCTTGTTTTTAGGCTTTTTAGCTATTTTGTTGAGTTAATCGTTTGGTTATAAAAAATTAAAATAAATTAA
>CAMMNR010000191.1 GCA_946498265.1 uncultured Clostridium sp.
ACTTAAAGCGGATGGTGCTATTATTATAGATGTTAGAAGTCCACAAGAATATAATGAAGGACATATTTCTGGTTCAATATCAATTCCAGAATATGAAATGAAAAAAAACGCAGAAAATTTATTAGAAAATAAAGAAGAGAATATAATCGTATATTGTAGTTCAGGAACAAGAAGTAGAGAAGCTCAAAAAATTCTACAAAAATTAGGATATACAAATGTCTATAATTTAATTACTCCTTATCCCTAGTACTATTTGATAATTTTTTAAGTTTTGATGGAATTTAATTGAATTAGAAACTATTAATAAATTTTATGGAAAGAGTTCAAACATCCTTGTTTGGAAGGGTGCCATAAAATTTATTTATAGTTTCTTTGAAAATTATATTGACAGATAAACTTAAAAAATTATCAAATAGTACTAGGGATAAGGAGCAATATAATTTATATGAAGGATATAATATTTAAAATATAAACTATTGTACTTTTTACTAAATTATGTTAGAATTACTAATATAAAAGAACGGAGGGAAAATGGATAACAGGCAATCACATATAAGAAATTTTAGTATAATAGCACATATAGACCATGGTAAATCAACGCTAGCAGACAGATTAATAGAAATGACAGGAGTATTATCAAAACGTGAAATGGAAAGTCAAGTTTTAGATAATATGGACATAGAAAAAGAAAGAGGAATAACAATAAAATCACAAGCTGTTAGAATGATTTACAAAGCGAAAGATGGACAAGAATATACATTTAATTTAATAGATACGCCAGGGCATGTAGATTTTAATTATGAAGTATCAAGAAGTTTAGCTGCATGTGATGGCGCAATTTTAGTAGTAGATTCTAGTCAAGGAGTAGAAGCACAAACACTAGCAAATGTATATTTAGCAATAGATAACAACTTAGAGATATTACCAGTATTAAATAAAATAGACTTACCAAATGCAAGGGTAGAAGAAGCAAAAAAAGAAATAGAAGATATAATAGGAATACCAGCAGAAGATGCACCTTGTATCTCAGCAAAATCAGGACTAAATGTAGAAGAAGTATTAGAAAGAATAGTCACAGATTTACCAGCACCTACTGGTGATGAAAATAGTAAAACAAAATGTTTGATTTTTGACTCATATTATGATAATTATAAAGGAGCTCTAGCATATGTTAGAGTTGTAGATGGAAAAATAAAAACTGGTGATGAAATAGAACTAATGGCAACAAATACAACATATACAGTAGTAGAAGTAGGATATTTTTTACCAGGTTCATATATGCCAACTGATGAATTAAAAGCAGGAGAAGTTGGATATATAGCAGCAAGTATAAAAAATCTTTCAGATATTCACGTAGGAGATACAATAACATTAAAAGACAACCCAGCAGATGAACCTTTAAAAGGATATAAAAAAGTAACACCAATGGTATATTGTGGATTATATCCTGTAGATGGAAGTCAATATGAAGATTTAAAAGAAGCTTTAGAAAAATTAAAATTAAATGATGCAGCATTAGAATATGAACCAGAATCATCAGCAGCATTAGGATTTGGTTTTAGATGTGGATTTTTAGGATTATTACATTTAGAAATAATAGAAGAAAGATTAGACAGAGAATTCGATTTAGGTTTAATTACAACGGCTCCATCAGTTATATATAAAGTATACAAAACAGATGGACAAGTACTAGAATTATATAATCCAGAAGATTTACCAAAACAACAAGAAATATCATATATGGAAGAACCATTTGTAACAGCAAATATATTGACACCTAAAGAATATGTAGGAAATATAATGGAATTATGCCAAAGAAGGCGTGGTATTTATATTGATATGAAATATTTAGATGAAAATAGAGTAACAATCACATATGAAATGCCATTAAATGAAATAATATATGACTTTTTTGATAATTTAAAATCAAAAACAAAAGGATATGCATCATTAGATTATGAATTTAAGGAATATAGAAAATCAAATTTAGTAAAATTAGATATATACATAAATGGAGAACCAGTAGATGCACTTAGTTTTATAGTACACAAAGATAGCAGTTATGCAAGAGGTAAAAAAATGGTAGAAAAGTTGAAAACAGTAATTCCAAGAAAACTATTTAAAATACCAATTCAAGCTGCAATAGGAGGACAGATAATCGCAAGAGAAACAATCTCAGCAATGAGAAAAGACGTACTAGCTAAATGCTATGGTGGAGATATAACAAGAAAGAAAAAACTACTTGAAAAACAAAAAAGAGGTAAAAAGAAAATGCGTGAAATTGGTAATGTAGAAATACCTCAAGAAGCATTTTTAAGTGTATTGAAATTAGATGATGAGTAGAATAAAATTGTATATTGCTAATAAAGAAAAACAATTTTATTAGATTATTTAGAAACTAGATGTAAGGAAATGAAACATGAAGGAATTAAAAGAAAAAATAGAATATTATAATCATGAAATATTTGATAATGAAGAAAAAAGAAAGAAAAACAATGAAATACCATTTAAAATAGTAGATGGAGAAATACCAATAATACTATCAGCACCACATTGTGTAAAACAAACAAGAAATGGAAAAATGAAACAAGCAGAAGGGGAAACAGGAGCAATAGTACAAATAATAGCTAAAGATACTAAATGTCATGCTATTTACAAGACATATAATAATAATGATGACGCAAATTATGATTTAGAAAGTTCATATAAGAAAGAATTAGAAAAAATAATAAAAGAAAGAAAAATAAAGTTGCTATTAGATATTCATGGAGCTAGAAATGAAAATAATTTTAATATAGAAATAGGTACATGTGATGGAGAAAATGTAGAAGGCAAAGAATACATTATAAAAGAATTAAAAGAAAATTTGGAAAAACAGGGAATAAAAAATATAGTAGAAAATACCAAGTTCAAAGCAAATACTATACGTACAATCAGTAAATACATACATGAAAAAACAAAAATACCATGTATTCAATTAGAAATAGCAGGAAGATATAGATATATAGAAAACATAGAAGGAATACAAAAACTAATAAATGGATTAGAAAAATTTATTGAAGAAATAGAGGAGAAACTATAATGGAAAATCAAAACTATACAGACCAAGTAGAAGGAAGAAATTCTGTACTAGAATTACTTGAAAGTGGAAAAGACATAAATAAAATTTTCATTACTAAGGGTGAAAAACATGGTTCTATAAACAAGATTATAGCCAAAGCAAAAGAAAGAAAAATAGTAATTGTAGAAAAAGAAAAAAATAAAATGAATGAGATGGCTCAAAACTCTAACTATCAAGGAGTGATAGCAATAGTTCCACCATTTAATTATTGCGAAGTAGAAAATATATTAGAATGTGCCCAAAAAAGAAATGAAGAGCCATTTATACTAATATTAGACGGAATAGAGGATCCACATAATTTAGGTTCAATAATAAGAACAGCAGAAACAGCAGGAGTTCATGGAATAATAATTCCTAAAAGAAGAG
>CAMMNR010000192.1 GCA_946498265.1 uncultured Clostridium sp.
ACCATAACAAAAAAAGCTGAAACTAATTTTGTATCTGGTGCAGTTTTTAAAATTTGTAAAGCTGGTCTTAATGTATCAGATGTAGAGTGAATTGCTCCTGAAACTAATCCATCTACTTTGCTGTCTTCATCTTTTAACATTAACATTCCAAAATAAACAGGATCTTTTGCAATTTCTCTTGCTTTTTCTATTGTCATTCCTTTATTTTTTCTTAATTCATATAGTAAATTTGCGTATTTTTCATAGTTTTCAGAATTGTTTGGGTCTATTATTTTTGCTCCTTGTATATTTATATTGTTTTCTTTTGCTTTTTTATTTACTTCTTCTTCATTACCTATTAATATAATATTTGCATATTTTTCATTTAATACGATTTCTGTAGCTTTTAATATACGAATATCTTCTGCCTCTGGTAATATTATTGTTTTAATGTCTTTTTTTGCTCTTTGTTTTACATCATCTATAAATGACATTTTTTGCAACCTCCCTTTGTTTTTATACTTTTAATCTATGTATTTTTTACATTATATAAGTAAACTATTAAAAATACAAGTATTTTTTAAAAAAACTTCAATGTGAATATTAAAAAAATTGTCATTTGGGAACGTTTCTCCAAAATGACAATTTTTATATTACATTTTTCTAAATACTCCTGCTACTTTTCCTAATATTTCACAATCTGGTACAATTATTGGATCCATTGTGCTGTTTTCTGGTTGAAGTCTAATATGATCTTTTTCTTTATAAAATGTTTTTACAGTTGCTTCATCTCCAATTAATGCAACTACTATTTCTCCATTATTAGCTGTGTTTTGTCTTTTTACTAATATGTAATCTCCGTCTAATATACCTGCTTCTATCATGCTTTCTCCTCTAACTGTAAGCATGAAACTTTCTGAATTTCCAACGAAATCAATTGGTATTGGAAATGTATCTGTTACATTTTCAACAGCTAAAATTGGTTCTCCTGCTGTTATTTTTCCTATTATAGGAACTTCTACTAATTCTTTTTGTGTATAAAAATCTTTGCTTGATGTTTTTTTAGGTTCTCCTGTTCTTCCTTTTAATAATCGTAATGTTCTTCCTTTTTTGTCTTGTTTTTTGATATATCCTTTTTCATCTAATTTTGCTAAATATCCATGTACTGTTGCTGTAGAGCTTAGTCCCACTGCTTTTCCTATTTCTCTTACTGATGGTGGATATCCTTGTGTCATTATTTGTTTTTCGATAAATCTTAGTATTGCTTTTTCTCTTGAATTCAATTCTGGTTTTTTTCTTGGCATATTTTTCACTCCATTTCTCCTATTTTTTGTTATAATATCATACAAACAAAAAAATGTCAAACATATTTTTGACATTTTTTCAATTAATTTCCATCAAAACTTAAAAAATTATCAAATAGTACTAGAGCTGAATGGTAACATTACATTTCCTATAATTTGAAAAATACTATTATTTAATATAAATACTTGGATCTACTTGAACATTATCTTTTAATATTTCAAAATGTAAATGTGGTTCATCGGCAATTTCAAATACCGCTGTATTTCCAACTGTTCCTATAGCTTGACCTTTTTCAATTGTTTCACCTTCTACTACAAATTCAGAAGTTAACAAATTTGAATATATTGTTTGGAAATTATCAGCATGTTCCACTACTACCGTTAATCCATACCTAGGGTCATTTTTTATTGATTTTACTGTTCCTGCTTCTGCTGATTTAACAACTGTTGTTTTATCTGCTTTTATATCAATTCCCAAATGTGTCGTCCATTCTTCTAATGTATTAGAATATATAAGATTATCTTTTGCATATTCTCTTACTATATCACCTTCTACAGGTTTTTGGAAAGACAATTCTTTTTTTGTTTCCTTTGTTTGTGTTTCTGTGTTATTCGTTGTTGTATTTGCATTAGTTTCATTAGTTACATTATTGGTTGTGTTAGTAGAGGTATTTTGCGTATTAGTTGTATTTGATGTATTCAACATATTCGAATTATTTGTATTAGTTGAATTAGTAGTATTATTTTCTTGTTGAACTTCATTTATTGACTTACCTATTTCAGTTCCTGTGCTTTGTGTTTCATCTTCATTTTCTGAAGCTTTTGCCATTTGTTCTAATGTCATTGTACTGTCTTTTACTTCATCATTGATATTTTTACTGTACATTAATATTGCAAACACAATTAATGCTAAAACTGCGATTCCAATTAAAGTATATAATATAATTTTATCACTTATAGAGCCACCTTCACTCTTTTTCATTCTTGAACTTCTTCTCATATAATCCTCCTCCAATACTTTATTAATTAAAGTATTTACCATTTTTAGAAGATTATACATTTTACAAAGAATTTATATCTTTAATTTCTACTCCAACATAAAAATGTTTAATAATTTCATCATATGTGCTACCTTGTTTTGCCATACTGTCTGCTCCTGTTTGACTCATTCCAACTCCATGACCATATCCTTTCACTACAAATTTTATTTTACCATCACTTTTTTGTATTTCAAAATTTGTAGACCTTAGTCCAAAAATCGTCCTCGCTTCTGTTCCAGCAATCTCATGATTACCAAATTTTACTGTTTTCACTCTTCCACTATCTGTATATTCTAAAATCTTAATATCTTCATCATTATTAAAATCTATTTGTATATCTTCATATTTTTCTTTCAACTTATTAATTATATCATCATTAGATAATTCAACTTCTGAATTATATTGTTGATACCCTTCTTCTCCCGCTGTTTCTACAACCTGTAAATATGGAAGTCCAGTTCCTCCCCATACATTTACAGGAATTTCTGTTTTACCTCCACTATTTGCATGAAAAAAAGCATTTATAGGTTCATTATTATATGTAATAATTAGACCTTTTGTTGAATTCACACAATCTTGTATCTTTTTCCAATTTTCTTCTCTTTTACTCTCTTCCCATCTTGAAAATCTTACGTCTTTTGACACCCAAGCTTGACAACAATTAGAGTCATCACATATATCTGCATTGTCGTGTTTTTTATTATTTATTTTATATATTGTATATGTTCTTGCTACAACAGCTTGAGCTTTCAAAGCTTCCATTTCATAATCTACAGGCATTTCAGCTGATACTACATGATATAAATATTCATCAATATTAACTTCTTCTACCTCTCCTGTTTCATGATGTAATAATTTTATTGTTCCATAATTTTTATAATCATATTCTACATTTTGTGTATCTGCATTTTCTTGTTCTTGTTGATTTGCGTTGTCTTCTTGTGTTTCACTTGTTTTATCTTTTTCATCACCCATAAAAGCTAATTGTATAGCTCCTTTTGTAAAAAATGCTGGTAATATAAAACAAATAAATATAAATACAATTAAATAAATAAAAAATTTTTTCATAATCTTTCCTTATCTTCTGTGCCAAAGGGGACGGGCTATTTCGGCAAATGTTGTCAAAGGGGACGGGCTATT
>CAMMNR010000193.1 GCA_946498265.1 uncultured Clostridium sp.
ACTTTAAACCATTGCATATTAACTCTCCTTTTTGCAACTCTTTTTATATTAATTAGATTTACTGATGATACATTTGCAGTTGTTGAATTTCCACCAAATGAGCCACATCCAAGTGTCAATGATGGCATATTTGTGTTATATATATCACCTATTGCTCCATGAGTTGATGGAGAATTTACTATTATTCTTCCTGCTTTCATTGTTTTTGAGAATTTTAATATTGTTTCTTTATTTTCTGAATGTATAACTGCTGAATGTCCTAAGCCTCCAAATTCTATTAGTTTTTCTGCTTTATTTATCCCTTCTTCTTCATTTTCAACTATATAATATGTTAATACTGGACTTAGTTTTTCTTTTGAAAATGGGTATTCTCTTCCTATTCCTTCTTCATACACAACTATTACTTTAGTATCTTCTGGTATTTCAAATCCTGCATCTTTTGCAATTTTATATGGACTTTGCCCTGGAACATGTGATTTTAATTTGTATCCATATTCTTCTGTATAATCAAACATACTCTTTGCTAATTTTTCTTTTTCTTCTGGATTTACAAAATAGCAACCATCTTTTCTCATAAGCCTTTCAAATTCTTGATATATCTCTTTATCTACTAGAACTGCTTGTTCAGATGCACAAATCATTCCATTGTCAAATGATTTTGATAATACTAAATCATTTACAGATGTTTCTAATTTTGCTGTTTTGTCAATATAGCAAGGTACATTTCCTGGTCCAACACCAATTGCTGGTTTACCACAAGAATATGCACTTCTCACCATTCCTGTTCCCCCTGTTGCTAGTATTAAATTAACATCTGGATGATTCATTAATAATCTAGTTGCTGTTATACTTGGCTCCTCTATCCATAATATACAATCTTTTGGTGCTCCTGCTTTAACTGCTGCATCTCTTAATATTTTTGCAGCTTCACTACTAGATTTTTGAGCAGAAGGATGAAAACCAAATATTATTACATTTCTAGTTTTGGCTGAAATTATTGATTTAAACATTGTTGTAGATGTAGGATTTGTTACTGGAGTAACACCTGCAATTATTCCTACTGGCTCTGCTATTTCTACATATCCTTCTTCATCATTTTCATTTATTATTCCAACTGTTTTTTCATATTTTATACTGTGGTAAATATATTCTGTTGCAAACATGTTTTTTGTTATTTTATCTTCATATATTCCACGACCTGTTTCTTCAACTGCCATTTTAGCCAATTCCATATGATGTTCTAATCCTGCCATAGACATGGCTTTAGTTATATTATCTATAGTTTCTTGGTCTAAATTCAAATATTCTTTAGATGCTATTTTCGCTCTTTCTACTAATTCATTTATCATTTGCTCTATTCTTTTTACTTCTTCATTATTAACTTCTGTCATAAGTACCTCCTATTTTTCGTTTTCATTAGTTTAACCATTTATATTATATATTATTAGAATTTTTTGTCAAGAGTTAAAAAGGGGACGTTCCTTAAATCCCTAAAATTCGGGATAATGGGGACGGACCTCTTGGAATTTACCATTTTGGGGACGCGTCCAAAAGGGGAATTTTACCATTTTGGGGACGCGTCCAAAAGGGGAATTTTAAAAATAATTCATATTAATTAAAAATAAAGGTATAATATATAAATTTCATTAATTACGAATGTGAATGAAGGAATATTATAAATTCTTTAATCATCAAGTAGGAGAATCTCAAACTTGCTTTGAGAGGTGCCTGCTTGATAATTTTAGAATTTATTTATTCTGTAATGTTAGCCGAGTAATTAATGAAATTTATATATTATACCTTTGTTTAATTTAAAATCTTTTCAAGAAAATCCCCTTTTTGGACGCGTCCCCAAAATGGTAAATTCCAAGAGGTCCGTCCCCATTATCCCGAATTTTAGGGATTTAAGGAACGTCCCCTCTATACAAATATGTTTGTGGATTTACATGCTCGCCATTTATTCTTATTTCAAAATGTAAATGTGGTCCTGTTGAGTTTCCAGTTGATCCAACTGTTGCTATTACATCTCCGGCTTTTACTTGTTGTCCAACACGCACATACATTTTACTTGTATGTGCGTACCAAGTTTCAAATCCATTTCCATGATCTATTTTTACTATATTTCCATATGATCCTTTATAACTTGCACATGTTACAGTTCCATCTGCTACTACTTTTATATCTGTTCCAGATTTTGCTGCAATATCTAATCCAGTATGGTCTGAACTTCTAATGCTACTACTTACACCATATCTTGATGTTATCGTTCCTGATACAGGTGTTACTGCTATTTTTATTCCATTTATACTTGGTAAAGAATTATACCATTCTTCCTGTTCTTTTTGCTTCTTTTCTTCTTCTAATTGGGTATTAATTTTTTCTTGTATTGAAGTTTCAGCAATCTCTACTTCAGTTGTTTTTACTTCCTCCTCTTCATTTGTATATTTTTCTACAATGCTTAAATCTAATTCTTCTTCATTATCTTCTTTTACTTTATTTACCAATTCTTCTGCTTCTTCTATTGTGTTAACATATTCTATTGTATTATTATTTAATGCTATTTCATAATATTTATATGTTATATCTGTGTTTTCTTCTAAAATCTCACTTATTTCTTGTTCATTTGTCTTAAGTTCTTTGTCTACAAGTTTTAATTCATATTCTGGAGTTATTTTTATATCTACATAATCAATATTTTTATCTGTGCTGTTTGTTATGTCTTCTTTTACACTTTCTTCAAATGCTTCTTTATTTTGTATATATCCCACTTCTTCTCCAGATATGCTTACTTTATATATTGGTTTGTATTTTATTAATATAATCGCGATTATAAAACCCAAAGCTATTATTATAAAGTTTAAATACTTAAAAGCTTCTTTTGTATAGAATTTTAGTTTTTTCTTTAAAATATATATCCACTCTCCTTTACTTGTTTTTTAAACGCGACTGTTGTTTATTATACTATATATTCTTCCAAAAATCAAATTATGTATACATATTTTAGATTTATTTGCTTACTTTTCCATAAATTTTTGGTTTTTTCTTCTAATTTTTCCAATTTTTTCTTATTTATACTCATTTTTTCTCTAATTTCCTTTGTTTTTCATCATGTCGACTTGTGTTTTTTATATAAAGTATCTATATTCGAAGCGTATTTTATGTATATTACATTATTTTTATTTTATTTTCTAAATATTATTGCAATTTTTTAATTTTTACTTTATAATATAACTTATAGGTTAGAATTGCATTTGATAGTTTCTGTAAATTTAAACCATAAAATGCTATATTGTTAACGAAGAATAGGAAGGTGATAAAAGATGGCTTTAGATTATACTATTATTGGGCAAAGAATCAAACAAGCAAGATTAGCAAAAAATTTAACTCAAGAAGATTTAGCAGAACAAATTGATATTTCTGTTGCGTTCTTAAGTAGAGTTG
>CAMMNR010000194.1 GCA_946498265.1 uncultured Clostridium sp.
AACTTATCTTTTCTTACAAAAATTAAAATGTCCTAAATGCGGAAGAATACTTGCTGGTGGTGCTTCTCATAAAATAAAATCTGATAGATGGTATTACTATTATAGATGTGAAAAATGTAGAGGTAATATTAGAGAACACGAAATAGAAAACTCTATTAAAGAAATGTTATCAGATATATTTGAATATGATTCTGTTGTTAATGAATTCTTTTTACCAGTATTACAAAATAAAATACATAATCCAAAGGAAGATTATGAAAAAGAAATAACTAATTTAAATAATAAAAAAGTTAGAATTAGAAAAGCATATATTGATGAATTATTTACTGAAGAAGAATATAAAGAAGAAACTTCTATTATTGAAAACAAAATTAAAAATCTAGAGAAGAAATTATTAGAAAATGAACAAGTAAGTAATTTAAATTTAACTATTGATGATATTTTAATTAAACGAGATATGGACTTTATCAATAAAGTTAAACTACCAATTTTATATGATGCTTTCTCTGATAGTTGGAATGATTTAGATAGAGATGATAAAGCTGATATAGTCATGAGATATATTGACGAGATAGAACTAGAATTAGTCAATAATAAATATAGAGTTAAACTAGTTAACTTTAGAACTACATTCTATAAAGAATTTAAAGAATTATTTGATAAAGGTTATATTGATTGGAAAAGAAAAATAACACATTCATTTAAAGGGATTGGTATTGATAGTAAAGTTCGTTATAGTGAATACTTACCTTTTAAAGAAGTATATAGACATTTAATGAGATTAAACGAATGTTATGATGTCAGTTTTTATAAAGGAACTTTATATAAGAAAACTGAAGAATTAAAAATGTTACCACTTCTTAAAGGAGATGTCGTTGTAAGAATATTCCCTACTGAAAAAGATGATGATAGTAAAGATATATTAGGTATGGGAATGTTTGTTACAAAAGACAATCCAAACGATATCAAGGTAAACATTCCAGAGATATTTGAATGTATACCTGATATAGAAAATTAATTTAAAAACGTGGCACGTTTTATTTACGATAGTAAATGAAAGTGGCGATAGTATTTAAATTAATACGGTTTCTAAGGTGGTAAACCTTAGCTTCCATATCTTGTTTATGACAAGATATATAGGAAGTTATGAATAATGACAAAGCCACTTTCGTGTCATTTGAACATTCACTTTAAGGAGGTGTCAAATATATGGAATTATCTTATTCATTTCATTTAGGTAATGATAGCAATAAAACTATTAAAGCAAGACAACAAGCAAAAAACACTACATCAGGAACAACATCAAAAGGAAACAATGCAATACAAAATGTTAAACATTTAGGAAAAGTAAATAATCATAATCTAAGACAATACAATAATAATCAAGAATTAATCAAAACTATTAAAGGTTCAAATGATATTGTTAAAGATGTAAAAGAATTATATTTAGATTTATTTGAAGAATCAGGGTTAGTTTATAATAATAAACAAATAAGAGATGATAGAAAAATAGATAATTACTTTAATAAAATATCTAATGATGATAAACACGATTTAGCTTGTGAGATTATAATTGAACTTGGTGATATGTCTTATTGGGAAAATAAAAATTTAGAAGAAAAATATAAAATGATTAATGTATTTGAAAAACAACTTGATGATTTAAAAGAAATAGTACCAAGCTTTTATGTAGCTAATGCGACTTGTCATTTTGATGAACATTCTCCACATCTTCATATTGTTGGTGTTCCAGTTAAAGAAAATTGTAAAACAGGTTTATCAAAACAAGTTGGTAAAACATCAATATTTACTAAAGAATCATTAGTTATTATTCAAGACAAAATGAGAGAAAAATGTATTGAAGAATTTAATAATATTTATGAATTAGATTCTAAACTTAAAGAAAAGCAAAAAGGTAAAAATAAAGATTATACACCTTACGAAAGATTAATGTTTAATGAAAAAGCAAATGAACTAAAACAAGAATTAAATAATCTTCGTAATGAAGTTTCTGATTTAGAAGATAATAAAAAATCGATTAGTAAAGAAATCATTAATCTCAATAAAGATAAAGAAGATATAACTGATGAAATTGATAAAAAGAAAAAACTTAACAATAAAATTATTATTAAGTCTAAAAATCAATTATTAGATGATAACAAAAAATTACAAGAAGAAAATGAACATTTAAAATCTATGAATTATCAATATAAAACTAGATATAATGATTTAAAAGAAAAGAACGATTATCTCATTTATCATTTAAATAAAATTATCGCGCGTTGTAAAATGAAGTTGAAATAAAATAAAAAAATAGGTCCATAGTGACGAACCTGTGGTAGAATTAATTTGCCACAACAATTCCGAAAGGATCATCACTATGGACAATCTGAATTATACCACAGAACACAGAAAAGGGCAACATCTTTTAAACGAAGAACGGTACGAAATTGAAGTGCGTTTAAAAGACGGCTGGTCGATATACAAAATAGCGAAACATCTCGGACGAGCGTATAACACTATTAAAGACGAGGTCGAACGCGGAACAGTCACATTGTATAACGGTAAAGTAAAACGGTATAAAGCAGATCAAGGGAAATCGGTTTATCTTGAAAACCGAGAGCATTCAACCCGTAGGTACCGCGTTTTTGAAACGGCTCCGTTTTTAGAATATGTTGTGAAGCAATTTAAAAATGAACACTGGTCATTGGACGCAATATTCGGATATGCCTTACATAACGAATTGTTTAAACGAGAGGAAATGGTTTGCACCAAAACGCTTTACAACTATGTTTCGCTTGGATTGTTGCCGATTAAAAACATCGACCTGCCCGAAAAGCTGAAGCGGAATACGGCAAAATCAAAAGCTACGGAGAACAAAAAGAAGCTCGGCAGAAGTATTGAGGAACGCCCGGAAAGTGTCGAACTGAGAAATGAATTCGGACATTGGGAGATAGACAGCGTTCTCGGACTGAAGAATGAAAATGAGCCTGTAGTTATTACACTTGTGGAACGGATGACAAGAATGTGCCTTTGGATAAAAGCTAAAAATCATACGGCAGAAGCAATGCAAGAAGCCTTTGAAGATGTGGTATCAATGTTTTTAAGCAAGAAAAATCAGGTGTTTAAAACCGTAACCGGAGACAACGGCTCTGAATTTGCCACATTGGCGGATTTTGAAAAATACGGAATGTCGGTATATTTCACGCACCCGTATACATCCTGCGAGAAAGGTACAAATGAATGTCATAATAAAATGCTGCGCAGATTCATTCCAAAGGGTAAGCCGATCAGTTCTTATACAGCCGAAGATATTTGCTATTTTGCCGATTGCATAAACGGATTACCGAGGAAAATTCTGGGATACCGCACACCTGAAGAACTGTTTGAGCTGGAGTTAGACAAAATCTACGCCGCCTAATATCGCGCC
>CAMMNR010000195.1 GCA_946498265.1 uncultured Clostridium sp.
TATATCTAACTGATTATTTCCAAATAGTTGCTCATCAGTTAAAAATGTAAAGTTGTTCATATATAAATCACCATATATATCATAACATATTTTTAATTTTTTTAATAGATTTTAAGGCAATTTAAAGTTTTTTTGTGTGATTTTTCAGTAAATATTTGACTTAACTATGTAGTTAATTTTCAGAGAAAATTAATTTTTTTTAATGTAAAATTTTCTCTGAAAAATCACAATTTTAAGGCAATTTAAAGTTTTTTTGCCTTTTTAAATGGAAATGTGTCGATTTTAAGTTTTGTACTCTCATTTGTGCCTTTAATATGATTATAAAAAGAGTTTTTTCTTTGATATACATATTCATCATCAACTATTCCCTTATTATATAATTTACTTACAGTTTTTAAATGTTTTTTCAAACGTTTTTTTGAAGAATATCTCAGCTTAATTATAATCTTACCTGAACTACTTAAAATGTGTCTATAACCTAAAAAATCTATTCCATTTTTAACCATTCCTATTTGAGTTTTTTCATTCAACTCTAAATCTAATAAATCATTACAAAGTTTTTTTATTTTATTTTTACACTCAGATAAATATTTTTTGTCTCTATGAACTAATATCATATCATCCATATACCTCACATAACATTTAATTCCTAATTGTTCTTTAATATAGTGATCAATTTTATTTAAGTATAAAAGTGCAAACCATTGACTTGATTGATTACCAAGTGGTAATCCTATACTTGCATTATCTGGTTGGTCTTTAATCAGCTTTTTAATAATCCACATTTCATCATTTGAAAAATCTATTTCTTCTAATAATTCTATTAATATTTCATGATTAATACTAGGAAAATATTTACGAATATCACATTTTAAGAAATATACCTCATTATTACTTTCCTTTAAATATTCTTTCTTTAAAAATTTATGTAATCTATCAATTGCAAATGTTGTTCCTTTACCACTTCTACATGCACAATTGTCATATATCAATTTTCTCTCTATTTTTGGTTTTAAGCATATATCACAAAAACATCTAACCACAACTCTATCTTTAAATGGTAAAGCTTCTATCAATCTTTCTTTAGGTTCATAAATGTAAAATTTCTTATAATTACCTAATTTATAATTTTTAGTTGTTAATTCTTCATTTAAATTATTTAAATTAACTGCTAAATTAGATTCAAACCTAATAACTTCTCCTTTATGTTGTTTAGACATTCTACAGTTTTTATATGCACTATACAAATTTTCAAAAGTAAAAATCTCATCTAATTTCATAGTTACCTCCAAAAAAATAAACACCCCTTATAACGCACAAAGAGCAAATTACTCGTTGCTTGTGTGAGTGTTTCTATATTCTTCCATCGCGCTAAGATTATATCTTTTAGCGATTAGAAAAGAAGAAAATTCCTTCACCTTACAATACTGACATATTTTACTTAAAATATGTTTCTCTGATCTGTTTTCTGAATCTATAAATGATTCCTTCAAAAGTGAATCTGGGCGAGCCCCACCATTGCGTTTATTAACATTGTTCCAATTTCTATTACCATTTTTGTTAACGACGCGCGCGTGCCAAAAACCAAGAGGGGCTCAAAAGACACAATGCACAAAAATAAATTTTCTCCTTAATTAAAGGTCTTTCAACCAGAAATCCTAATTTCTTTTACGCCATCTTTCATCATCACTTTTTTTCCATGCAACGATTAAATTAATGGTTTCTGCTAATTGCATTGAAATCTGTTTATATTGTTTGGTCAAAATACACCCAGAACTCTCTGCAACCATAGCTATGTATCCCAATAGTTTTAGTTTAACTATCGCCTCTTTTTGATAATGCTCTCTTTTCGATTTATTTGTAGTAGAATCCATTCGTATAAAATTTGCTTCTAATAAATATTCAATTGTATCTAAACAATAATTTTGCATACGATTAACAAATACTCCTCTAAATTTTTTTGGTGATTTTTCTGTTACTGCAATTACATAAGCACATAATTTTTTAGCAACAGTAATAACGATTAAATCATTTGAATTAAATGGCACTTTTTCAATTACTTTTAAATCTTTATCATCTAGTTCTATTTTTTCTTTCATCTTCTCTTCATTAAACTTTTTATTTTCAGCTATAGCAATCGCTTTCTTAATCGCAATAGTATCATCAGTATCATTTGCTGATTTTGTAACAATATTAATTTTTTTGGGAATTTTTAAATTATTTGATCTACTAACTTGCATTTGCATTACCACATCCTAACTATAAATTTAAATTAATATAATCTCATAATATATATAAGATTTAATACTTTCATTAATAATATGCATTCCATAAATTTCTTGTTTTTAACCATTTAAATAAATTTAATAAGAAACACACTTTTGTATTGTAACATATCTAATTACAATCCATAAAAGAACATCATATACTTGTTCAGTTTTTATTTTTGATGACAGACAATATTTTCTGATGCAAGATACATCTATTGGCAAATCCAATTGTTGATTATTATAACCTATTACTTTAAATAGCAATTCATTTGCAATATAATCACCTTCTTCTATAACAACATCAAATTCTTCTTTTTTACTCATGTAATAATCTGTTATCTCATCAATATCTCTAGCAATTTCATGATATTTTTCCATAGTTATATTAGATTTTAATTCTTCTAGTAATTTATTAATGGCCATTGCTATTACTCTATCTTTATCATTATTAGATAAATTATTAATCAGAAAAGACAAATTTTCAAACTCTAAATGTAATGCATCTAATACCTTTGCAATGTCTTTGCTTGTATTTTCAATAATTGCTTTGCTAACCTCATCAATTCTATCAGTATTTCTTCCCATTTTCAGTTCCTCTTTTCTATTTTTTAAACTTATTTAATTTATTATATCACATTTTTATTCATAGCGTCGTACTTTTGTGAATATTTTAGTCATTAATGTAAAAATTATATTGGTGATAGATATGATAAATAATAATTTAAGATATTGTCGTGAAGAATTAGAAATGACACAAGAAGAATTAGGCATTGTGCTTGGTGCTAGTAAACAAACTGTATCTAATTGGGAAACAGGTTATATTTTCATGCCGTTATCTAAATTAGTAAGATTTTGTAATCTATATAATTATTCATTAGATTTTGTTGTTGGTTTTACTAAGAAAAATATTAAATATGACAAAGATATAAAGTTAGATCAAAAATTAATAGGAAACAATTTAAAAACATTAAGAACTAAACTAAATTTAACTCAACAAAAATTATCTGATAAATGTAATTTATATCAAGCAACTTATAATCATTATGAAACAGGCTACAGTCTAATTAAAATAATACCCGCTTATTCAATTTGCAAAACTTATAATATATCAATGGATTGGCTTGTTGGCAGAACAAACAATAAAAAAATAAACAA
>CAMMNR010000196.1 GCA_946498265.1 uncultured Clostridium sp.
ATGCAGTTCGTTTACCTCCCTACGGGAGATTATGTGTCCGGCTATATCCGTGACTTGCAGAGTGTGGGAATATCCGTACATGACTATGACCTTTGGACGGAGGAAACACGCCCCATTGCCGAGCGCACATTGGAACATATAAGGCAGAGCATGAACATATAAAAAAATCGGGTGGCAAAAGCCACCCATTGACAATAACTTAAATTCATATACAGATGATAGCGAATACAATCTTACAGCAGTTGGGCGGTCATGGATTTACCGTCATGACGGGAAGCCGTAACTATATCAATTTGGGCAACGGACTACAAATGAGCCTTGCAAGGAACAAGACGTCAGCCAACAGACTGAAAATCATATTGGATGAGGACACGGATACATACACCATGTATTTCTATCGTCAGACACTGACGAAGTATGCGGACATCAAGGTCAAGGAGATAGCCAAATACGAGGGAGTGTACTTTGATATGCTCCAGCAGATTTTCACGGATGTAACGGGACTTTACACCCGACTTTAGGCAAAGGCGGTGAGAGCCGCCCTACTTTCTTTCGGTGAGCAGAAGGCGGACAAAGAAAGTAGCAAAGAAACCGCTGTTCCAAAGACTTCCACTGACGGAAGTCTTTTTTGTTCCCATCTTACAGATTTCTATTCAGAATAAGAGAAAGCGGATATAAGTATTTACTGTAGGCTATTTTTATCTGTAATTATATTCTCTATCTTTCTAGCATAACAGCATCAGGCTTAATCATATAGTTAAATTAGATATTTCTATAATTATTGAAGTTTTGATATTGTCTTCAAATTTTATTTGATAAATAATAGATTCAAATCAGCTTTACTGAATGGAAGAACTTTTTCATCTTTGACATTTAAAGGTAAGAATTTTCGCTCTTTGGTCAAAGTAACATATTCGGATATATCAGGATCAGATATACATATTGCATATTCTATACCTGAAATTATTAAGACAAAATATATCTCAGCTATAGTATTATTATCAGGAAGTCTGACATAATCTTTAACAAAAAAAGACATTTCATGTAAGACCTCATAAGGATAGTTCTCTCCTTCTTCAATAAAAAACAAACCTTCAGAATAAACTCGTCGTTGGCTATATTGCCAAAATTTTCCTTTTCCAAATCTCGCATACTCTCTAAGTTCTTTAAGTATATCTGTATTTAGTCCTAGAAGTTCTTTAGCGCATAGTTCATACTTTTCTTTTCCTATATTGAATAGAAAATATTCATATGCACATTTTGCTAAAAAACGAGACATTATATGGTTTGGATATTGAGGTTCAGGTAAATATTCTGCTATCATCTTATGACATTTCCCTTCTATTATACTATTAATAACATCTTTATCTTCTATATAGAGTTGCAATGAATTTTCATGCGTCTGAAACGAAACTTTAGATTTTTTTTGAATCTCAGGAAATATCATATCCTGCTTTACATATTTATTTTTTTTAGAAAGAATTTCATTTCTACATCGAAGAGATATGAAATATGGTTGATTTAATAGTTCTTTTTCTATCTTTATTGCGAAATAATGATTGCAATCATCACAAACATACCCTTTAGGAAGATAAATAGTTTTATTTCCTAATGACTCCGGTATAATATGTTCAACGCTTTTAGATGTTGAAGCATCACCATGGCAAAATATACATATACCCATAATTGGTTAGTTTAAAAGTCAATCATTATTCATTAAATCCAATAAATTAAGAAACAATATTATACATATAACTTTATATTTTCATTAATATTTCAATTGTTCTCTTACAATAAGTTCTTAATTCTTCGGTATTTATAGGAATCTCCAAATAATTAGGATTTGAATGGTGGTATATTTTAGAATAATCATTAATGTCGCATAAATCATCAAGATTTTCTTTTTGTCGAAAAAAGACACTTGATTGATCTGCATTTTTAATCATCTCTATGATATCTCCTAACCATTTTGTATCATCTATATAATTAAAATATTTTATTCGAAATAATCCCTCTATACATGGTCTTATGCATCTTACTACATCTCGTTTGTCATAATTACCTGATTCTCCATATTTCACAAAAGTGTCTAAGACTAATAAGTCCTTAAAAATACCTGTTAGAGTTTCTTTATTTATATCTTGTTCTATGAAAATACTTGTTGTCCCGTTGTTTATAATTTTCAAATTCAAAGTATCAGATACACTTGATGTGAAATCTTTTATAAAATTTAAATCATGGCTTAATAATATGAATTGATTGGCTTTTCTTGCTAAAGAAGCTAGAAGATTAATAGTAACATGTCTCCTATTATAATCTAAACTAGAAATTGGATCATCAAATAATACTAGATAATCACTTAAATTGGTTTTTAGTGATAATCGTGCTAAAAAAAAGGATAATGCTAAAGCATTTTTTTCACCTTCACTAAGAGTATGTTTTAAAGATATTGAGTCCGATTCAGATCTAACATCAAAATTCGAAATTTTTAAATAGTAAACAAAACGACTACCTTTCTTATTTAATTTAGTCAATTGAAGATTTGTGCTAAAATATTTAAGATACTCATTAATTTTTTGTAAATATAATTTTCCGAAATTCTCTGCGACTATCTCTAATTCTTTTTCAAGTCTTAATATTTCAATACTTATTTTTCCGATACGTTCAGAAGCTTCATGAATACGTCTTTCTATTTTATTTTTATCTACATCATTTGATGCAGATTTTAATTTAAGACGTAAATTTCTTTTTCTTTGACCTAATCTTTTACGTTCAGTTCTATATTCTTTAATTGTATTAAAAAGGTTAATAGCCTCATTTCCTATTACCACTTCAAAAAAAGTTCCAGGATTTTCATAATTGCCCAATGTTATTAGATATACATTAGATTCAACAAAAAGAAAATCAAAGATTTCTACATCTGTTAATTGTTTATTCCATTTATTAGAACTAAACTTAATTTGTGTTTTATTGTCATCGGAAAAATGTATTGATATCGGTTCTGTACTACCAAAACTTTTCCTTCTTTGAATAATTTCATTATTATTTTCACTGAGAGATTTTATAATCTGCGTGAAAGTTGTTTTTCCACTACCATTTTCTGCATAAATAGTTGTTACTTTCTTAAAGATACCATTCCAATTATTACTGCCAGAATTGTAATTATAGAATTTCCCGACATTTTTTATATGAACTAATTTATGAATCATAATCAAAATATTACTCTTTTATTCAATTTTTATGCTACAAAAATACATCTTCAACCTAGAAATATCAAATATAATTCACTATGTTTTAATAACATTGATATAATTGCATAATGAATGTCCGCATGTTACCAAATTAGCAAAGTTTAAACTGCCCAATTGCCCC
>CAMMNR010000197.1 GCA_946498265.1 uncultured Clostridium sp.
TGGCTAAGAAAAAAGTTTTATCAAAAACTCGCCGTGGAAATAAAGAAGGCAGTATATTCCAAAGAAAAGACGGAAGATGGGTTGGTGCTGCAACTGTCGGTTATGATGAAAATGGTAAAGTCAAAAGAAAATTTATTTATGGCAAAACAAGAATGGAAGTTGCTGATAAACTTGTTGCACTAACCAACCGAATTGAAAATCAAAATTTTGAATATGTTGACAAAAACAATCTTGCGAAATTGATGAACGAATGGTTATTGGTTTTTAAGAAAAATCAAGTTTCACCACGAACTTTTGAAGGTGTTTATTGCAAATATAAATTGCATATTGAGTCTAAAATTGGCAATATGAAAATTGATGAAATAACCCCTATTGTAATACAAAAAATTCTTAATCAAATGATTGATGATGGTTTTAGTTTAGATGTTGTTAGAAAAACAAAAGTTGTTTTCAATCAATTTTTTGACTATGCTGTCCAACACGGTTTTGTGGCAAACAATCCCACACATTTGACAAAAGTCAAAAGTAATGAAAGAAAAATTTATGACAGTGAAAATAGATATAAAGCGCTACCACCAGAAATAAGAGATAAGTTTTTAGCTTGTCTAAACGAGCATACTTTTTTAAAGCCACTATGCCTTTGTATGATGCTTGCAGGTTTGCGAACTGGCGAAACTCTTGCACTTCGTTGGAAAGATATTGACTTTCAAAATAAAACAATAAATGTTGAGCGTGCTATAACTGTTGTGCCTAAGTTTGACAGCAGTGGAAAGGTCATTGAAAGAAAAACTGTTATCAGCGACACTAAGACAACTTGCTCAAAAAGAGTTGTGCCTATGCCCGAGCTTTTAATTCAAACTTTACAAGATTACAAAATAAGCCAAGACATCAACGGAGATGAACACAACATCAATCTCACAAGTGAAAATTCTCTTGTGTTTTGCAATAACGATGGCACTGTTAGAACTTACTACGGAACAAAGAAAATCTTTTATCGATTTCTTGAAAAATATGGACTTGATAAATACAATATTCATTTTCACACTTTAAGACATACTTTCTCAAATATGTTATTTGAAGCAGACCAAAATCCAAAAGTTATTCAAGCCCTTTTAGGACACAAATCGGTCAAGACAACAATCACGACATATAATTCAGTTGACAAATCTTACTTTCAAAAAGCAACGGATGTTATAAATAAAAATTTCAAAGTTGAAGAAAGTAAAATAAGTCCAATGGATATGGAAGATGACGAACTTGATGAAGAACTTGAAAAATTGTTAAGAGAAAAACAAGCCAGAAGGAAAAGGAATAAAGATTTTGAGATGTAAAAGTTGGCATACAAGTGTTGACTTTCAATAATTCCATGATACAATGAAAAAAAGGTTGAGAAACTTTGGGTTTCTCAACCTTTTGCATTAAAAGGAGAAAATTATGAAATTTGAAAGTTTATGGAATGGTTATAAATTCCCAAGATGTGAAAATTGTAAAAAAGACTGCCAAGGACATTTAGATTATGGAAACTTGTGCTCAAATCTAAATTATTTAAAAGATTATGCCGAAGTGAATTATGAGAAAAATAAAGAGAGTTTTAATTCGCTTAAAAGATTAACAACAAACAATAAATTAAATATCTTTTCTTTTGGTTGTGGACTTGGATTTGATTACATTGGAGCAAATGAAATTTTTGGAAACAATTTTAATTACTATGGTATAGATGAAGGCGATTGGGTAATTAAAAAGACAAATACTTATAAAAATTTTACGCCCAAATTGCCTAAAATAATTAGTTATGATGATGGCATGTTTTTATTAAATGTTGTAAAAGAAAATCCTGTAATTTGTTTTTTTAATTCACTATTTACAATTTCAAATAATTCCAACTTAAAAGAAGATTTAGTTAAAGCATTGGAGAATAAAAATAATTTTTACATTATTTGTGATTACACAATAAATAATAATTATCACATGCCAAAAGAAGAAATGGATTTTTTAAAAAGTTTAAGGAGAAAATTAAATTCTTTTCATTACAATAGCTTTGAAATTTTGGATGGAAAAGGTATAATAATGAGTGGAAAAAGAAAATAAGTTGGAGTTTATATGATTTTAAGTGTTTCTAGACGAACCGACATCCCTGCGTTTTATAGTGATTGGTTTTTTGAGCGGTTGGACCAAGGTTTTGTTTTGGTGCCAAATCCTATTGCTCGCGATAAAATTGCCAAAATAGAGCTAAAACCATTAAAAATTGAAAATGTTGAAACAAATTTACTCGGAGAAAAGAAAGTTGAAACGGCAGGCAATATCGAAGGAATCGTTTTTTGGACAAAGAATCCAAAGCCTATGTTAGAGAAACTTGACAAATTACGAAAATTTAAATATTATTTTCTTTACACTCTCAACGCATATCCAAAAGAAATCGAAGCAAATCTTCCACTGCTTGAAGAGAGAATTGAAAGTTTCAAAATCCTTTCAAAATTTTGTCCTGTTATTTGGAGATATGACCCAATTCTTATCACTGATGGAATTGACGAAAATTGGCATATTGAAAAGTTTGAATATTTGGCAAAGGAATTAAAGGGATATACCAAACATTGCAAAATTAGTTTTTTGATTGAAAGTTATAAGGGCTGTGATAAAAATTTGCATAAACCAAATGAACAGCAAAAAGACAAAATTTTGTCTGCCATTTCTAAAATTTCCAAAGAAAATGGAATTCAAATTGAGGCGTGTGCCGAAAATGACTACTCAAAATATGGCATTGTTCCAAGTAAGTGCATAGATGGAGAAATTTTCGAGAAACTTTTAACTGAAAAATATAAAGATTTGAGTCTTCAAGTCAAACGCAAAAATAACAAACTTGATGGGCAACGCAAAAATTGCCTTTGTATGCCGTCGGTTGACATAGGGCAGTATGACACTTGCTTTCACGACTGCAGATATTGTTATGCAAAAAAATCTTCTCAAAAGTCAATGAGAGATAAATCTGTCGGCACTATTTACGAAAGGAAAACCGAGCTTGAATTTGAGTACAAGTAATGCCATGAAAAACTTTTAAAAGAAAAATATGTATAAATAAAATAAAAAAATTTATATGTAAAGTTTGACATCAATTTTGACATCAAATAACACATTTTTAGATAGTTTTAGATAGAATTAGACCGAAAGTTAAAATTTCACACTTTCGGTCTTTTTTATTGCCTAATTTTAATAAAAAAATATTTGATGTCAAAAAATGCAGCAAATGATGTCAAAAAATTAGTTATAAAAACATAATAAAACCCCGATTTTATCGGGGTTTTGGTGGTAGAGATGAGTGGACTCGAACCACCGACCCCCACCTTATCAG
>CAMMNR010000198.1 GCA_946498265.1 uncultured Clostridium sp.
CCACCTTAGTTACTTTTAAAATTTTGTTTGGTGAAATTTTAAAAAGTCCTTAACACATTTTTTTCAAATAATTCTATCTTTTGTTATTTTTAGAACAATTCTTCCAATTTATATTCTTTTTCTAGTTTTTCATTAAAATATAATTTTGTAACTAATTTAAATTCTTCTAAAGACTCATCTTTTATATTAAAAGCATATATCTTTTTAGCCGGTGCCATAACTGTATACTTCAAAGCATTATCTGTACTCTCATTAATCGTTATTGTTGATTTATCTTGTCTACTACATGCATCACATTTAAAACCATTATCTCTCAAACTAAAATATTTCAAATTTTCTTTTTCTTTACAATTAACACATTCTGTCAAATCAGGAGTAAATCCTAAAATACATAATAGACGTAATTTAAATACACTTAATACTAAATCCAAATTTTTATCAGTCTCGGAAATAGTATAAAGTGTATTTAATAATAATTGTAAAATTTTATAACAATTCTGATTTTCTTGTGTTACATCTTGCACTATTTTATTTATATGCATTGCATACTTTAATTTATCTAAATCTGTTCTTATATTATAAAATACTTCTATTGTTTCAACTGAATTTATATGATATGTATTTGTTCCTTTATACATCAAATATTCTCCGAAGCA
The DNA here is from genome assembly GCA_946498265.1 of uncultured Clostridium sp. GTDB lineage: Bacteria > Bacillota > Clostridia > TANB77 > CAG-508 > CAG-269. The sequence continues at coordinate 657 of CAMMNR010000198.1, forward strand.
AAACATCTGTGTTCCAGCTAAAAGAGCACTTTTAGGTCTACGTGCTCCTTTAGCAACACAAGATATTTTTCCTAGTCCCGGTGTTAACATTGTAAGCATTTTGTCAAAATCTCCTAAATTATTTTCTGCTAATATTATTCCATTTACTTTTGTTGATGACATTTATGTTCCATCCTTTATAATTAGATTGTTTTTTCACTTTATTCAATTATATCTCCGTTTACATTTTTATTTGATACTTTAATCTACTTTATTTTTATTTATATTTATTTCTTCATTTGATAATTTATTTACCTTTTCTATTTCTTCTCCCTTATCTGACAATTGTTCTATCTCTTCGATATTTTTTTGTATGTTTTCTATTTGCTTATATTCTAAAAAAGTATTTATATCTCCTGTATTTTTAAATGCATCCCAAGCAATTTTTTTTATCATAATATCACTTCCTTTAATTATTAAAGTTTATCACTTTAATTTATCTTTTGCATTTTTTCTAAATTTATTCTATTTCAATTTGAATTTATTCACAAATAAATCACTTTCTTGCCAATCTTCCTTAACTTTTACCCATGTTTTTAAATTTACTTTTACTCCAAAATTTTGCTCCATATCAATTCTTGCTGCTCTACCTATTCTTTTTAACATTTCACCATTTTTCCCAATAATTATACCTTTATGTGAATTTCTTAAACAATATATTGTTGCTTCTATATCATAGATATTTTCACCTTGCTTATTTTTTCTTTCCTTCAATTTCTCTACTTCAACAAAAATCCCATGTGGCACTTCATCTTGTAATAGTCTTAATGCTTTTTCTCTTATTGTTTCTTCTACTAATTGTCTTATTGTTTGGTCTGTATACTCTTCTATATCATAATATGCAGGTCCTTCGTTTAAGTTCTTTTCAATTTCATCTAATACTATATCTTTATATTTTGAATTTGTCGCTTCTATTGGTATTACAGCTTCAAAATTATATTCTTTGCTATATATATCAATTAAATTCAATAATTTTTCTCTTTTTATTAAATCTATTTTATTAATTATTAGTATTGTCTTTTTATTGGCTTCTTTTATTTTTTCTAGTATTATTCTATCTCCTTTTCCTATATTTCCGCTTGTTGCTTCAATTAAAAATAATACAATATCAGCATCACCAATACTTGTAAATGATGTTTCTATCATAGTTTCATTTAATTTTGTTTTTGGCTTGTGAATTCCTGGTGTATCTATAAAAACTATTTGCGAATTTTTTCTATTAACTATTCCTTTTATTGCTGTTCTTGTTGTTTGGACTTTATTTGCTATTGCTGCTACTTTTTCTCCTACTAGTAAATTTAGTAGTGTTGATTTTCCTACATTTGTTCTTCCTATTAATGTCACAAATCCTGATTTAAACTTATTTTCCATTTTATATTATCGTTCCTTTCCTATAGCTGTTTTATTTTTTGTTTGAGATTTCTACTTTAAGTTATTACTTTGAACTTGAAAATTTATTATTTTATTTAATATTTATTTATATTATAATCTTTTTCTAGTGCTAAATTTGTAGAATTTAGTTTATTATATAATATTTTTTATTAATGCTTATTTTTTCTTATAGTTTATCATATATTTTGCAAAATTCAAGTATTTATTTAGAAAAATGTACCAAAGGGGATGAGATAGGGAAATTGGGGACGGGGATTTTTTTCCCTGTTGTTGCCAAAATAGCCCGTCCCCTTTGGCAACCCTTAGGCACAAAAAAAAGGGTTTCCCCCTTTTCTATGCATAAGCATGACGCTTTTTGAAGCTAAGTAAGTTTGTAATTTCGTTTTCTGTATTTTTAGCTTTTTTAGTTTTTCTTGCTCTTTCTTGTTCGATTTGTCTTTTTTGTTTTTCTGCCATTGATTGACAAATTGCTTTTTGATATGTAAAGTGTGTATCTTGTGCTATTTTACTCCAATTGTATTCATTTCTAACTTTATTTTTTGCTTTTCTTGTTATATCTGAACATAGTTTATGGTCATATAATAACTCTAATATTGAGTCTGCTATCGAGTTCGGATTTCCACAGTAAGTTTTCATTCCATTTTCTCTATGTTGTACTATTTCATTTAATCCTCCTATATCTGATACTACTACTGGATTTTCTGATAGCATTGCTTCTAATGCTACTATTCCAAATGGCTCATATGTACTTGGAAATACTGCTATATCTGCTGATTTATACATTTGTTGTACATCTTTTCCATTTAAATATCCTGCAAAGCATACTTTTTGTCCTATTCCCATTGCATTTACTTGTGCTTTTAGTTCATCCATCATTCCACCTTTTCCAGCTATTACTAATTTTGTATCATGATATCCATTTAGAATTTTTGGCATAGCTGAAATTAAATGTTGAACTCCTTTTTCATATACTAATCTTCCCATAAATAATATAATTTTTTCATTATCTAGAGCATATCTTCTTCTAAAGTTATAGTCTCTTTCTATTCCATTAAATAAACTTAAATTAACCCCATTTGGTACTACATTTATTTTTTCATATGGCAAACCAAATAATCTTTGTAGCTCACCTTTCATATAATTACTATTAACTATTACTTCAGCTGATTCATATGTTAACATCCATTCTGTATCATTTATATATCTTTGTTGTTCATCATGTATTCCACTATTTCTTCCTG
>CAMMNR010000199.1 GCA_946498265.1 uncultured Clostridium sp.
AATTTTTGTTTCATTTCATCAAATGTTCCTACAAAAACCAATTTACCATTATTTATAATTCCTACTCTATCACATAGTTTTTCTGCAACTTCTAATATGTGAGTAGAAAAGAAAACTGTTTTTCCAGATTTTGCGTGTTCTCGCATCATTTCTTTCAAATCATAAGAAGATTTAGGATCTAATCCTGTCATTGGTTCATCTAATATCCAATTTTTTGGTTCAGAAAGCAAAGCTCCACATATAACAATTTTTTGCCTCATACCATGAGAATAACTTTGAATTTGATTATTTAATTGATTATATATTCCAAACTTTTTTGTAAGTTCTTCTATTCTTTCTCTTCGCTTATCTTGTGGTACATCATATATATCAGCCATAAATAATAAATATTCAATTCCTTTTAGTTTTAAAAACATATCTGGACTATCTGGCACAAATCCAAAACTTTTCTTTGCCTCTAATGGATTGTTTTTTATACTTTTTCCATCTATTAAAATATCTCCCTCATCAATATTTAAGATTCCTGTTATCATTCTTATAGTTGTTGTTTTTCCTGCTCCATTTGGGCCTAAAAAACCAAATATCTCACCATTTTTTATTTCGAGATTCAAATTATCTACTGATTTTTTACCTTTAATATACGATTTAGAAACATTTTTTATTTCAATCATTACTTCTTCCCCTCACTTTTCTATCTTTATGAAATAAATATATTGAATACATAACTAATACTACAGCAAATATTATAATAACTCCTACCAATGCAAATGATACCAATGGATTTAAAAATGTAGATATTACAAATAATAGTCCCATAACTACAAAGAAATATGCTACAGGTCTTTTAATTTTTTCCCAATGTTCTTTCCTCATATATGTTAACTGAAATTTATTAGGTATCGTTTTGGGAAGATAATTTCCTAATATTGTAAATAGTATTCCTAAAGTAATACAAACAATCATTCTCATATCCAAGTTTATTCCCGTACCATAAGCTATCATTGTTAAATAACACACTATTCCAATAATTGGTATTATCCATTTATAAATTGAAATATATTTTTTATTTTGCCTTTTTTGTTCTAATAAATCACTAAAAATACAACAAACTATTTGTAATAAGGTCATAAATATAGGAATTCCAAACAAAGCAAATTCTTTTGGTGCATATTCATTAGGCTCATTATTTATCCCAAAATGTACTGCCATTTGATCTGGTAATTTTTCGTATAAAACTATTCCAAAAATTATTGGAATTATACAGATTAAACTTGTTATGATTAAAATTTTCCAATCAATTTTTTTCATTCTTATCTTCCTCTTTCTTATTATCATTATTTACAAATTGATAAACCCATACCAATATATCTTCAAAAACCGATGTATTAAGTTCATAGTAAATATAGTTTTTATATTTTTCTTCTCTAATCAAATCTACTCTTTTCAAATAAGACAAATGATATGATACAGACGCATTGGTTATATTAAATTCCTTTGCTATATCTCCAGCTGTCATTTTACCTTTTTTCAGCATCTCTAATATATTTCTTCTAATAGGATCTGATATAGCTTTTAAGGTTTCAGAAATTTCAATAATTATCACCTCACTATTTAGACATTTGTCTAAATAGATTTTATCTTATTATATATATAAAGTCAATAACTATTTAGAAAGTTATCTAAATAGTTGTCGAAAAAATTAGTATAAAATCATACTAATTTCAGACTGTTGACAAATTAAATTTGTTAATAGTCTGAATCAGTTCTGATATTGAACTGACTTAATATTTTATAAATTACATTCTACAATATAATTTATAAAAGTGTATCCCTGAAATTACGCTTGGTATTAAAATCCATAAAATTATTCCAATAGTTGCACATATTTCAACATCGAAGAACAAAGCACAAACAAAAGTTAAAATAGATATTGGTAAAGAAATAATTCCTACAACTTGATGAGCTATTTTCCAAGTAGATTCATCACGAACAGTCCATGGTAATCTTAATCCTATATATTTATTATAAGGAAAGTTATAGAAAAATGTTCCACTCATTATAATTAAGGAAATTATTAGTACAACAATAAATTCACTATTAAAATTTTCAATATTAAATATATATTGGGATATAATCAAAATAGGTATTGCTAGGATAAGTAAATAATTAAATATTTTTATTATTTTTACTTTTTTATTATCTTTACTTATATTAGTTAATTTATAAATATTTGTAGTAAAAAATGCTAATGTTATAATAGCAACTATTCCTATAATACTCATACCAATTATATTATTAGATAACACAGGTATAAACAAGCAAGTAGCTAGCAATATTAAACACAAAATCAATAAAATATAGTTCATTTTATTTTTATAATTAATTTCTCTCCTACAGCCTGCAAACAATTCATCCTTTGTAATTTTGAATATTTTACATATATCATCATATAGTGATGCGTCAGGTAAGCAAATTCCATTTTCCCATTTTGAAACAGCCTTATAACTAACCCCTAACATTTCTCCCAATTCTGTTTGTGTTAAATCTTTTTCTGTTCTAAGTTCAGCGATAAATTTACCAATCTTTTTTTGATCCATAAGATCATCTCCTTTTCATGAATCAAATATACCATTTAATTAGCAATATTTATACCACTTAAAAGTAGAATTCAAATTATAATCGTATTATACAATTTTCGAAAGATAAAATATTCTCTTAAAATCCAACTAATCAAGGCTTATTTATTAATAATATTTGATAACAAATGTTGTTTGCTTTCCCTTTTTAGAATCAACTTTAATAGAGCCATTATCTTTTTCAATTATCGTTTTTGCAAGTGCTAAACCAATTCCTACACTATCTTTAGAAGAGTTTTTTCCTTTATAAAATCTCTCAAAGATATGTGGCAAATCTTTTTCATCAATACCTTCTCCATTGTCTTTAATAGTAATTTGTTTATATATTTTATTAGAATCTATATCTATTGTAATAGTAGAATCATCTTTTGAATGTTCTATACAATTTTTTAAAATATTGGTGATTGCTTCTATTTGCCATTTTGCATCACATACAAGTTTAATATTATCTCGATTATTTACTTCAATATTTATATTTTTTAACTCTGCCATCATTTCCACATTAGAAATAGCATTTTTTACAATATCATCTATAAACACTTGTTGTTCTTCAAATTTAATTACACTAGCATCAAACTTTGATAATTTTAATATTTCTCCAACCAAAGAACTAATATTTGTAATCTCTCTTTTTATATTTTGAATAAATTTTTCTTTTGTATTA
>CAMMNR010000200.1 GCA_946498265.1 uncultured Clostridium sp.
GTTTTAATTTTTAAATCATCGTATTTTTTCTCATTATATCCGTATTCATCTATTACCTTTATATCAACTACATCTTTTGGCTTATTTGATTTTTCTTTCATTATTCTGACCATTTCCAAATTATATGTTTTTATTTTAGTTTGATCTACAATTATAGTTGTAGTGCAATCTTCAATTTTCACATTTTCTAAAGTTACAGTTACAAGAGCATTTATTCCATTACTTTGCTTTCTTAAAAAGTTTTTCTGTACCATAGTATTATCAAAAATTTCAAAAGGAGCAAAGTTAATTGTAATTCCATCTATAACACAGTCAATTCCATAGTCAATTTTGTTTTTATTATAATCAAACATCATTGAATCTAAATCTTTAACATACAAATTATTTTTTTTCAAATATTCTCGAACATCACTCATATTGTTTGTTGCAACTATTATGTCTATGTCTGAATGTTCTCTGTCTGATATAGTATTGGAAACTAAATATGGAACTGTACCACCAACAATATATAATTTTCCTTTTAGAATTTTTTCTAAATTTAATTTTAATATTATATCTTTGATTTTAGAATAATTGCTCATTGACATACCTCCAAAAATTGTAATTTTGCATATTAAAGATTTAATTTATTATTTCGATACTTTTTTGGATTTATCATTGGAACTATAATTGTCAAAATAATCATTAAAGCAACAATTCCTATACCACTCAATAAAATAACATTGTTATAAGAAAAACTGCCATATAGTAACAAGAAAAAACCTATCCCACAAACAGCAACACACTTCCCATATAGTTGACATATATTTTTTTTGTTATAAGTATTCTTTTTTTCTTTTGACAATGTATTCCAACCAGCAAGCAACCAAGTACCTTTTTGAAAATATACACAAATTCCCCAGATTATTATTCCTAAAGAAATTAAAACTGTTATAATTATTTCAAATAAAGTCATATATAAATCATCCTTTCTATAAATTGTAATTTAACGATTTCTTTGCTGTGCTAATTATATCATAAAAACAGCAAATAATCTGTACTACAACAAATGCCGTATAATGATATTTAAAAAATCAATGGTGCTATATATCTTGAAAACCAAAATGGATAATATAAGAAAAACATACCAAAGAAACTCAATAGTATATACCAAATCACATCACTATTTCCATCTGCCGACTTTTTCATTCTTTCACCAAATAATAATGAAAATATTTTCCAAAGAATATATCCAATTAAAGCCCCTATTGTATTAGCAATTAAATCATTTATATCTGTTGCACGAGTTGTAATCAACTGTGATATTTCTATTAACAATGAAAACCCTGCACCCAATAATACTGTTTTATAACATTTACGATAGTTTTTCCAAATAAAAGGCACTAAAAATCCTAATGGAATAAGCATTAAAATATTCAAAAAGAATGTTCTTTCAATAATGTTAAAAGGGACAAGATTTATAGTTGCCTTTATAATCGACTGATTATCTCCACCTTGTGGAGCATATATTATATCAGAAAGTCCTCCTGCACCAGTCAATTCATACACTTGCCAAATATAAAGAACAAAGATGATTATTGGTAAAATTGATGTTTTTTGTCCTTTTATTTTTCTAATTATATAATAAATAGCACAAGGTAATACTGCACATAAAATGCTATATATTGTTTCTTGACTAAAATTTAACATATCAAAATCTCCTTACTTAATAAGTAGTTTTTTCTCAAAATTATATTTACTATTTTTTTAAGTAATCTGACTCATCTATTGTTTTTAAAATATAATTAACATCATCATATCTTGAATAATCTGACTGTGATCCTAAACTACATATTAGGAATTCTTTTCCGTGCATTTTATATAATACTACTAGATTATAATCGTCAGATAATGATCCTGTTTTAACTCCGATTACATTTTCATTATAATATTCTGATGTAGGATCAAGAAAAGTATTTGTGTTCTTCCACGTTTGCGTACTTCCATCTGGTAAAGTAGCCGTATAAGAAGTTTGCGATACTATATCTCTAAACCATTCATATTCCAATAATTTTTTTGTAACCTCTTTTAAATCTAATACAGTTGTGCGTGCTTCTGTATCAAAACCACTAGGATCATATAATACGGTGTCATCATATCCTTGTTCTTTTAAATATAAATTTAAGTTCTCCATAAACACTTCTACACGTTCTTGACTTGTTTTAGTATTTGGAGAAATAATGCCACCACAGTAATCTGCAACAACGTATGCAGCGTCATTTCCGGATGGCACTAACATTGCAGCAAACAAATTATGAATATAATAATTTGTTTCTTTAATATTAGCAACAGATGAGCCTTGCTTTGTTAGTGAGAGTGCTTCATAATCTGTTAAAACAATATCATCTAAGTCTGTTAAAGTTGTTGCATATTCAATAACATATAATTTTGCTAAACTCGCAGGTAATTGTTTTTCTTCTGCCTTTTTTGATATAAAGTTTTCATCATTTGAAAGATCAACCATAATAAGAGATTTTGCATTATAAGAATCTTCTATCTTACTTCCAAAAAACAATTCTCTAATTTGATCTTTCACTTCTCTAAAATTTTCGGGTTTCATTGCCCATTGCACAAAAAATATTGCACACATTACTATAATCAAAAGAAACAATAGTATATACTTTGATTTCTTGTTTTTATTCTTCTTACTTTTCATTTATATAATTTTTCCTCCAAAATATTAGTAGTTAGCGTTTACTATTTTACTAAAAAACTCTTAATTTAATATTGCTCTAATTATATCATTAAAATTACTATTTATCCATCAATGCTTACATCATAAAATTTTTCAAAGATTCCATCAAACTCCACATCAATAATGTGCATATCATCTAATGTTTGTTCAAGGTATGATAATCTATTATTGTCTAAGTCTATTAAAACATTACCTAACGAATTTTTAATAATCTCAACATTATTTATTCCAAACATTTTTTCAATATCAAAAAGCATATATTGTATTATATCTAGTATTTTTTTGTCATAATTATTTGCTAAATCTTTTGCATATTGCTCATATTCTGGTTTTATTTCTTTACAAACAAAGGTAATGTTATTTATTATTGCTTTATATTGTTTGTTCTTTTCATCAAAAGTAAATATTGATTTATTTTCTTTCCTTAATTTATTAAATATTCCCATAATATCCTCACTTTCAAATTACTATTTATCTGTCTGATAACATTATACCATAGGTTATTTAGTTTTATCATCATAATTGAATAACTTACTAAATTCTTGTGATGCTTTTTCCATTTC
>CAMMNR010000201.1 GCA_946498265.1 uncultured Clostridium sp.
ATGCGTTAAGAGTGCTGGTTGGAAATTAGGGACAGGTCCCAACTTCCCGATTTGGAAAATTGGGGACAGGTCAACAAGAACTTACATTTATATTATATATTCAAACTTAAAACTAAATAGAATAAAGCTACTGTTTTTAGTATAATTTTAATTTAAAATAAAATTTAATAGTTTAATTTAATATTTTAATTTAAAATAGAATTTAATATTTTATTTTAAATTGACTTACTTAATAATTTTATATAAATAATAAAAAATAAAGGGGAAAATAATTTGTTATTGGAAATACTTTTTATAATAATAGGTTTTATTTTTCTAGTAAAAGGTGCAGATTTATTAGTAAAATCTGCTACAAGCATTGCTAAAAAGTTTGGGCTTTCTGAAATGCTAATAGGACTAACAATAGTAGCAATAGGTACTTCTTTTCCGGAGATTTTTATTACTATTACATCTTCTATAAATGGGCATTCAGATTTAATTATTGGAAATGCTATAGGTAGTTGCATTTGTAATTTTTTATTTGTAATAGGAATTTCAGCGATAGTTAGACCTGTAAAGTTTGATAATAGGATTATAAAAAGACATTTGCCAATTAGTGTTATGGCTATGTTGTTATTACTATTTTTAGGCAATACAACAAAATTGGGAGAAATTCATATTATTGATAGATGGCAAGGAATTGCATTATTAATATGTACAATATTATATATTATTTACACTATATATGAAGAAAAAAAGTTAAAAGATAAAAAAATAGATGATGAAATTATAAAAGAAGTAGAGTCAAAAGAAGTAAAATCTGTTTGGACAATTATTATTTTCTTTATTTTAGGAATATTAGGGCTAAAATTTGGGTCGGATTTTGTGGTAGACAATTCTATTTTAATTGCCGAAAGTTTAGGTTTATCGGAAAGATTTATTGGGATGACCATTGTAGCTGTTGGAACTGCATTACCAGAGATTATTACAGGAATTATATCAGCAAAAAGGGATGAGTCTGACTTATTACTGGGCAATATAACAGGTTCTAATATTTTAAATTTGTGTTTATTAATTGGGCTAGGAGCTATTATTAATCCTTTAAGATTTACCGCTAATTTTAATAGTAGCGTATTTGTTTTAATTGCAGTGACTATATGCTTACAATTAATGGCAACTCTTAATAAAAATAGGGAATTAGATAGAAAAAAAGGTATTTTATTAATTGTTGTGTATATTATTTATATATTAAGTATGCTGTAAAAAAGTAGATAAATTATATTTGGAAATTATGTAGAATAATTTCCTTTTTTATGGTATTATAACAGGTAATATGTGTAATAGTTGGAGGAATAATGAAAGAAGGCATAAAAAAAGTAGCATTAGATATACTACAAAACAATTTTATATTTTTTATAGGGGTAATATTACTAGTTTATAAAGGATTATTGATAAATAATTTAATAGGATTAGGAGTAAATATAAATACTATATTATACACAATTTTAGTAGCGTTATTAATAATGTGTCCGACAATTAATCATAAAAATAAATTTGGATATATATACTTAAATGTCGTTTATTTATTGGTAACAATTATAATTTATGCAGATTTTTTATATTATAGTTATTCTACAAATTTCTTATCTTTTTATCAAATTGAGAATATAAAGTATTCCAAAGAAATAGCTAGTGGAGTAGCTTGTATTATAAATGCTAAGAGTATGTTTATATTTTTTATTGATAATATTTTAATTTTATTGTTGAGTATATTATGCTATAAAAAAATTTAAAAGTACATATTATTCTAATAAAATATTAAAAACAGCTTTGATATGCATTATTTTATTAGCAAATATTTTAGTAGTAAGATAGCAGATAAATGAAATTTATGCATCAAAAAGCTATAACAAATCACTAATTGTTGAAAATGCATCAATTTATTATTATCATTATGAAGATGCAAAAGATTATTTTTCTAGTATGTTTGTAAAAGAAAAAATAGATGAAGAAAAAATGAAAAATGCGTATGAAGAAAACGTAAGCGAAAAAGAAGAAAGTACAGTGTATACAGGCATAGCAAAAGATAGTAATGTAATTATTTTACAGTTAGAAAGTTTGAACGAATTTATTATAGGAAAAAAAGTTAATGGAAAAGAAATAACGCCAAACTTAAATATATTTTTTAGTGAAAATATTTATTGTAATAATATGTATAATCAAGGACTTGGCAGTACAGCAGATTCAGAGTTCGAAATGGAAAATTCAATGTATCCATTAGAAAATGGATATGTATTTCAAAAGTATTCAAATAATACTTGGCTAGATATTTTTTCTATACTTAAAGGTAATGGGTACTATACATCTTTTATGCATCCTAATACAAGTACTTTTTGGAATAGAGAAGAAGTATATAAAGCTGGGTATAATGTGGATGAATACAATGATATTAGCAAGTTTCCTAATATAGAGCAAGCGGGAGAGTTTTATTCTGACGAAGGATTTTTCGAGGAAGCTGTTAAAATAATGGATTCGTATGACAAAAAGTTTTGTGCTACTTTAGTAAGTGTTACAACACATATACCATTTTACTTAACAGGTGTTTCAAACTTATCTGAGAAAGTTACGATAACACAGGAAGATGTTAGCGAGTATGAGGATGAAACATTTAGGAATTATATAATATCATGCAATTTCGTTGATTATGCATTTGGCAAATTTATTGAAGGATTAGAAGAAACAGGACTAATGCAAAACAGCATAATTGTAGTATATGGAGACCATGGAGCAAGCTTAACTAGTATAAGTGATGTTACAAGATTATACGAAGAAAATGGAATAAAGTATACAGACTTTGAAGATACAACTAAAGATATACATATACCATTTGGAATAAAAATACCAAATATAAATGAAAGTAGTATAATAGAGAAATCTTTGGCAAAAATTGATATAAAGCCAACAATATTAGATTTATTAGATGTAGAGGATAAATTTTCAATAGGTGCTAGCATTTTTTCTAATAAAGATTATTCTTTTATAAAAGGGCTTGGTTTTATTACAAGTAAATATTACTATATGAATGGAAAATATTATGAAAGAGTAAGTGGAGAAGAAATAAAAGCAACGGATGATTTAGAAAAATTACTACAAAAAATGGAAAACGAAATTTATTTGTCAGATACTATTATAAAAAATAATTTAATAAATCTAAATAATTGAAAAAAAGATTATTGAAATAATTGCAAAAATTATTGTTTGTTTTTTTAGTTTTTCTAATTTTTTTACGTAAAGAACATATAACTT
>CAMMNR010000202.1 GCA_946498265.1 uncultured Clostridium sp.
AAAATGGAAGTGGAATTTATGATTTAATTAGTATATATTAGTCACTTGCTATTTTTCATTTTCTTCAACAATTTGTCTTTTTATTTCCTCTGAATTTTGTCTTGCTTCATTGCTTTTTATTGGGTTTAATTTTCTGTATTCTCCATTATGAGATAATTCATTAATAAAATTAGTCCTTTGACTATTAAAACTAGATATATAATTTTCTTCTTGTTCTCTAGCAGGAGGTAAAACATTTAATTGTTTTTCAGTGAAATTTCTTATAAAAGGAATATTCATTAATGTTTTATGCTTTTCAAAAAATTTAGCAATCTTTTGAGAAAATGATAGTTTTTTTTCCACTTTTGAGGCATTTGACGGTATATGATCCTCTGGCTTTATTGTGCCTTTTATATCTTTAAATTTAGTAGTTTCAAGACTATGAATTTTTCCATCTAATATTTGTTGCATTTCAGATAATATCGTTTCATTTTTTCTATTATTCTCCCCAACACTTATATTTTGACCCCTTGTAACTATTAGTCTTTTCATTCCTTCTTGAAATTGTTGATAACTTTTTTCACCCTCAGTCATATCTTTTCCTATCGATTTTATATAAGCTTGCTTAAATTGTTGCTCATCTGAATTCCATGCAGCTTGAATAATTGACTTTTCATCCATTTTATCTGACAACATATATATTGCCTTTGTTTCAGCTTGATATGTTTCTAATTCGTTAGGATTTTTCCCTTCAATTCTACTTGAAATATAATTTACTATAGCCTCGACATTATTATTATTACCACCAATTTGTCTATATTCTCCAGATAAATAGTCTTTACCAGTTTCTGAAAAAATATGTTTCTCTCCCATACCATATTTATCTTTTATAGTATATGCTGAATGAGTTAATTCATGTATTAATGTGCTTTTTATTTCTGTTCTTCTTTGCCCGCATATCTTGTAATAGCTTTTGTTTATCTGCTTCTGTATATAAATTCCACATTTTTTTATCTGTTTCAGACAATTCTAAATCAGATTCATTAAAATAAATAAAAATTTCATTTGTATCAGTATTGTCTGCAATTCTTCCTTTATATTCTCCCAGTTCCCCATTTAGCGCCTTGTTACGACCAGCAAATGTAATTTTGTCTAAATTATCTTCTAGTCTTTTAAATAAATCTCCTGCTGAAATAACATCTCCATATAATTCCGTATGTCCTTCTATAAATTCAGTTATACATTCTTGTATAAAAGTATTTTTAAAATGTTTGTTTTCACAAAATTCTTTTATTTTATCTTTTAATTCTTGTTTTTCCATATATTTTTCCTTAATTCATTTTTTATTAGTGTATCATATATCTTTACTTTTTACAACAAAATTTAAAATTTGCCAAGTATTGCAAAAAAATAAATTATAGTATAAAATGAATTGAAAGAAAGGTAAGGTGTAAAAAATGAAATTAGAAGATTTAGAAAGAGATATACTAGGTGCATATCTAAATTATGAAAATAATGATTTAAAAACTGCTGTAAAGCAATTAGATATGTCTGCTAATTCATTACTAAAAGACGATAAAACATTAGATCCTGTATGGACAAATATTTCAAAAAATGTTTATATATCTATAATTTTAAATAATTTTAGCAAAGGAATTGAATTCTCTTTAAAAGATTTGGAAAGTATGCTAAATAATCAAACCCTTGTATATAACAATATTATTGAATTTTGCAATAAGTTTGAAAATAATGAAGAAATTACTTTTGCAACAAGTCTAAAAAAGATTAGCGAAAATCCTTTAAAAAGTGCTATTCAAATATTAAAAGAAAATATTGATAGATTAACTAATGTTAAAGAAAATAATAATAACCCTAATATAGTAAAGTGTTTTTGTGGAAATGAAATACAAGTAGATTGGTCAAAAATTCCTAATACTGAAAAAGTAATATACTTAAAATGTCCCAAATGTGGTAGTGAGTTAAAAAGGGGAAATCCGTTTACATTAGAAAATACAAATTTAAATGGAATTACATCTAATACTACTAATGAACAATTAATCGAGGAATTAAGTAACTATATAAAAAATAATAGTGGAATAAATATTCTTGAAGATTGGTATTCTTGTAAAAACACTAATCCACAATTTAAAGAATTTTTTGATGAAACAGAAAAAGAAGCAATACAAGAATTAGTTAGAGCTCAGGATAAGGCAACAATCTTAAAACATAGCCTTAAATCATATATTTCTATTCCAGACCCACACAGAGAATTAGGATTAAACAATCTTATTATAACTTATTTTGGACTTCAAAGTATATATGATAGAAAATTAGAAAATGATAATGGATTATTTGAAAGTTTATCGGTTGATAATGTTGGACTTTTTAGAGCAACTTTAGTTATAAATATTGTTGCAATAATGTATCATATTTCAGACAATAGTTTACCAATGGGGTTAAAAATTATTTTTGAAAGAAAAGAATTTGTTAATATTTTAGGACCAATTGTTAAAGAATTTTTACCTAAAGTAATACCAAGTATTAACGAAATTAAATTTTTCTATAAACAATAATAAATAAAAAATTAACAGAGGTAGATAAAGTTGAAAGATAAAAAAGATAATAATATTGTAATTATATCAGCTATAATTTCTTTAATTATAGGTATTAGTTTTTTAATATACTTTTTAAACTATTATAATATAAAATTAACAACTATAATTAGCATAGTTATTGCTATATTAATTATAATACCACTTTTATATATTCCATATAGAATAGCAGAAAAGAAAAAACAACTAATAGATGAATTATTTATAATAGATATATCTAGTAAACTCGATAACAATGAACATATAAGAATAACAGAAAAAAATATATTATTTAAATATAAAAGTATCATAAAATATTATTATATTTTTCCAAAATTATTTTCGTCTCTTAGTTTAAACGGTAAATCATGGGAAACACTAACTTATAACATAATTGCTAAAAGTCAACTATCAATTGATGAATTGAACGATATATTGAAAAAAATAAATGATTTAAATAATAATGCAGATGGAGATATTATAATAAATTACAAGGGAAACAAGAAATTTGCAAATAAAAATGATATAGATAAAATTTTTAAGAATTATTTTGTACAAAATTAGAATATTGAATTATTAGTGATTTACTATTGCAATTTATAAAAATTATGATATACTTTAATAAATTGATTGATATTTGTATCAATCGTCAAGAGAG
>CAMMNR010000203.1 GCA_946498265.1 uncultured Clostridium sp.
TAGAAGATTTACACTACAAACAAAAAATTACAAAACGAAACGAGTGGATAATCGACAACTGCGACATCCTTATTTGCCACATCCAAGAAACCTACAAAAGCGGTGCTTATAACACTGTCAAATACGCCAAAAAGCAAAACAAACCTATAATTTATATATGAAAAAATGCTAGAAATTCTAGCATTTTTTAACTACGAAATATAGTGTCTAAATCTTTAAACTCTTTATAACATTCTGATAAAATATCAAAAGTTGGTTCTATTCTTGCTTGGGCAGATGAACTATGAGCTAATATAAATCTACAAATTTTATTGTGTAAACTTGAAATTCTGCTAGCATTATTATTTAAAGCTTCGGTATTAATTTCTTCAAATCTTCCCATTTTGATATCAGGCTCATATCTATTAACCGTTCCCTTAAACACCTTCTCAACTACCAATAGCTCAATTGCACTTCTCATATAACTAAAACATTCATACATCTTATCCTTTCCAAGACTGTTTTCGTTTGCATTAGACATAATGTCATTTACCAATTTTCTATAATTTTTATAAGACTCTACATTTGGAAATTCATATTTTATCTGACCAGTAAAATGCTTACCATTCATAGTTGATGTTTCTATGCAAATAAAAGTCCTTTCTTCATCACTTAATTTTTCTTTGGCAAAAGAAGCTAAAAACCCAACAAAGACTAAATTATGTGTAAAAATAATAATCTGTTTCTTTAACGAAAGATTTACCAATGCTCTTGCAACTATTTCCATTCTTTCTAAATCCAAACTATTTACAGGGTCATCAAATACTAAAATGTTATCTTTGTCTTCCATTAAGTTCTCCGCAATAAAATGGGAAAGAGCTATAACTTTTTGTTCGCCTTCACTTAATATATGACCTAAATTATACTTCTTATCTAAAAAACTTTGCTGCAGTGCCAATTTTGAAGAAACAATGTTTGGAGAAAACTTAATATTTTTAGGTGCTTCTAAAATTTCCAATTGGTTATTTAATATTTGATTAAATTTTTCTTTGTATTTAGTAGTTAAAATATTTGATTGTATAGCAGACAAGCTACTGTTTGAGATTTTTGTTAAAGGATAAATATTTTTTTGTTCCACAATATTTTTAACTATTTTATCTTTATTCTCTAATAAAATAGCAATACTATTTAATTCGTTCAATTCTTTTCTATTATTGCTAATAGCTTCATCTAAGGCATCTTTTAATTTCTCACACTCTTTAAACCTTAATTCATAGTCTTTAATAGTTGTGTTTATTTGTATCTTAAATTCCTCAAATGAAGAATATTGGTTAAACATTTCAGTATCAAGTTCTTCAGTATAATTAATATTAGATAACCAACTTAAATTCTTAATAAAATCTAATATTTTATTGTATATATTTTCATCAGTTTCTAATAAAGGAATTAATTGTTTAATAGTAGAAATAACATCATTTATTTTTTTGCAAGTTGCAGTTATAGAACTGGTTATTTTTTTAATTTCTTTTGTATTGTCGTTAGTAATAAATTTACTATAAGATTTTAAAAGTTCTTTTGATTTACCTTCTAACTCCTGCCCGCAAAACAAACATGTTTTTTCATCTTCAAAATTTATATTATCTTTTGATTTTAAAAAGTCATCTGCCGCTAGTAGAAATTCTTTAAATAATTGTTTTTGTTTTTCTTGCATATTCAAATTTTCAACAAAATCTTCAATTTTTACATTATTAGATAATAGTCTAAATATCGTATCTAATTCATTTTTGTAATCGTCCCAGAATTTTGAATTGTATAAATTTGATTTTATAAATACATACTGATTTAATTCTTCAAGTTTTGACTTTATTTTTAATATACTGTTAATTTTATTTCCTATGCTATCACTTGTTAACTCTTTTGATCTTTTATTTAATTCTTCAATTTGGTTTTTGATACTATTAATTTCCAATGAATTTTCGCTAATAAATTCATTAACCAACTTTTCAACATTATCAACTTTGTCACATTTATTTAATAATTTCGCAACTTTTGTATCGTCAATTATTGCATACATTTTCATATCGGACTGCAACTTTTTTATATGTTCTTTTGCAAGCCTTGACAACTCTCCAGTTGCGACATTAATGAGATTAAAGTAATTAAAATCTTGTGGAATAAATTGAATATCTTTTTTGCTGTTTAAGGAAAATCTAACACAATTAGAATTAAATACTTTAATATTTAATTGTCTTGGTTCTATATTATTCCATAAAAACTCTTCATCTTCAGTCCCGTTAAAAAATTTAATATCGGCTGTATGATTTTCCTTTTCAGTTTCTGTTAAATCAGAGTAAATGACATTTTCATCATCTAACGAATTTCCCATTGATTTTATGATTCTTACATATCCAGTTTTTCCTGCACCATTTGCTCCGTAAATTATAGAGAGATTATCGTTAAATTTCATTTCTTGATTATCTAATAATTTATTAACGTTTTTTATGTTTTTAATGGATTTTAAAAATGTTTTATGAGCATTGTCATCTCCCGTAGCTATTAGTTTAATATTAGGGAAATCTTGCGACTTGTAGTTGTTAAATATTTCATTCAGCTTATCGCCGCTAATTTCGCCATTAGTAAAACAAGCATTTAATAATGATTGAGCCCAATATCCGTTATTTGTTGCCCAACCAATAAGTTTATCGGTAATACTTTCCATAATTTCTCCTTTTGTTTATTTAATTCAACTAATCACATACAATATTTTCTCAATTATTGAATTGCAAAGATTTGTTGATAGTTTTAGTTGTTTTCCTATGTTTAGTAAGTCTTCTTTTGTTGGGTTGGCATTTCCGTTGACTGTCATTTCGTGTTCTAATTTGTTTTGTGTTTTTGTTAAGTCATAAGCTGGGGATAGAACATATCCTTTTTTATTTTCATCATACAAAAAAGAAAAGTTCTTGCCGTGGTCATCTTTGTTACCATACAAAACATTAAAACACATTCTTTTATAAGCTTCTATAATATCATTTTTATCTACACAAATGTTTTGTATTACTTGAAATAAATGCATATAGTCTAAATTTGGTATTCTGTGTGTTGTTTCAAGTAGAGATGATAAAGAAATCATATGAACTCGTTTGCCATCTTTTCTATCAAATCTTTTTGCACCAAAATAACCTGAACATATTTTAGATTTAAACAACCTAAATTCATTAACATTTA
>CAMMNR010000204.1 GCA_946498265.1 uncultured Clostridium sp.
ATTAGAAAAGAAAGAAGGAAAAAACCAAAAGACGAGTGAGCAAAAAAAAGACAATAAATATATTTTAAGAGAAGCAGAAATGCTAGTATCAAATTATATTTCAAAATTAGAAAACAAGAATAATCGAAAAATTAAATCAAAAGAAAATACAAGAAAATATAATAGGTTAAAAAATTATGCATATATATCAAGTATTATAATTTTTTTACAAGCAATGATACTATTAATAAAATAGGAATAAAATACCTCTTCCAAACATATAGTTTAGAAAGAACTAAGGAAGAGGTGTTTTTATGGAAAGAGCTTTAACTGTAGAAGAAAAAATAAGACGAGCTGAGCAGATATATGCAAGAAGACAAGGAATTCAAGAGCCAAAAAGAATAAAAGAACAGAATAATAAAAAAGATGTAAAACTGTTAAAAAAAATGATAATACAAATTATAGTTTGTGTCTTAATATATTTAGCGGTATATGTTGTACAAAATAGCAATTACATATTTTCAGAAGATTTTATAAGCAAAGTAAATGAAGTATTATCATATGATACAAATTTTGGTCAAATATATAATGATGTAAAAAATCAAATTAATAGTGTATTTAATACAAATCAAGAACAAAAAGAAGAGGAAAATAAAGAAGAGCAAACAACTAATACATTAGAAAATAATGAAAATGGAATAGGAGGGGCAGAAGGAGAAACAAATCAAGAGGAAGTTGTTCAAGAGGAAAATAGCCCAAATACAGAAAATCCAGAGATATCTCAAGAAGAACAAGATATAGCTAATGTAAAAAACACAACAACCTTTATAAAACCTATAGAAGGAACAATAAGTTCAGTATATGGGCAAAGAGAACCAACAACAGCTACAGTTCCAAAAAATCATACTGGTACAGATATAGCAGCAAGTACAGGAACAAAAATAAAATCATCAACAAACGGAGAAGTAGTTCTAGCTTCAGAAGAGGGAGATTATCGGGAAACATTTAAAAATACAAATAGGGGAAGTAAGTATAATATATGCACATTGTAATGCTTTGTATGTAAAACAGGGAGATCAAGTAACACAAGGACAAGAAATTGCAGAAGTTGGATCAACAGGAAATTCAACAGGACCGCATCTACATTTTGAAATAAGAATTTCAGAAAGAACAGTAGATCCACAGAAGATATTGGAATTATAAGGAGAATTTATGAGATTTAAAATAGATTTAAAAATATTCATTTTTATAGCAATATTCCTACTTACTAACCAAATACAATTATATGCCATAATAATGATATTTGCATTCATACATGAATTAGGGCATCTACTATCAGGAATATTACTCGGAATGAAACCAAAGAAAATAGAGATAAAACCATATGGTGTAAGCATATCTTTTGAATTAACGCCAAAAGATTATAATAAAAAAATAGGAAAAGGGAATTTACTAGAAGTAAAAAAAATAATTGTAGCATTATCAGGACCACTAACAAACCTAATTTGCATAATAATATTTTACAACATAAATATAGGAATATTTTATAACTTAATAATAATATATTCAAATATATTATTACTACTATTTAATTTAATACCTATATATCCATTGGATGGTGGAAGGATAATAAAAGAAATCTTACATATAACGATAGGAAAAAGGAAAGCAGAAAAATACGTAAATAAAATATCATTTATTACCATAAGCATAATAACAGTAATTTCAAGTATTGCAGTATATTATTTGAAAAATATAGCAATATTCATAATTGTTTTAGTACTTTGGATTTTAGTAATAAGAGAAGATATAATCTATGAAAGAAAAAATAAGATATATAGTTTGATTCAAAAATATTAAGTTCTTATTTAATTATATTTAAATAAGAATATAAATTTTGAAAAAAAACTTGAATTTGAAACAAATAAATAGTAAACTAATACTAAAGATAAAAAAGGAGAATTCTAAAGATGAGAAATTTATTAAAAAGTCAAAAAGGTGTAACATTAGTTTATTTAGCGACAGCTGTTATTGTACTTATTATAATAACAAATGTAATTTTATATAGTTTAAAAGACAACTTACAAGTAGAGCAATTAAGAAATATGCAAAATGATATTAGCAATTTAAGGGATAAAGTAACCTCATATTATGCACAATATGGAGAAATACCAGCTAATAGAAATATAGAATATAATATTACAGGACGAGATATACAAACATCAGGAATTATAAGTACAGCAGTAGATACAGGTAAATTCTATGTGATAGATTTAAAAGCAATAGAAAACTTGACACTAAATTATGGTAAAGATTATGAAAAATATAAACAAATAATTGGTAATAATACTGAAATAACAGATGATATGAAAAATCAAGTTAACCAGCTGACAGATATATATATAATAAATGGTGATAGTAATAATATATTCTATGTACAGGGTGTAGATATAAATGGAGAATATTTTTATACAGATTATAGTGTAGAAGATGTTGATAAAGTACCAGTTAGTTTAGTAGATATTCCAGAAGATGATTTATCACAATATCAATCAGAAGATACAAAACCATACTTACCAGGAGATGATTTTAGCCATGTAGAAGGAACAGATTTAACAACAGGATTGGTAATAACAGATGGGACAAATTAATGGACATGGGTAGAAGTTCCAAAGAGTATATATGAATGGACTTTAGAAAAGGGATATCGTGATGAATATCCATGTGTCAGTAGAGGAGGATATTATTATCGTACAGGAGATTACAGCCCTGCTGCTTATCGCAATTATGATGATAAGATTACTAGTTACTATAACATTGGTTTCCGTCCGACTATATACTAATATTAATATCTATAGGAAAGTTAAAAATTTAACTGTGCAAAAATCAAAAAATAAAATTTTGATTTACACAGTTTTTTTTATTTTTTATGTAAATACATTGACTTTTTAACAAATTCGTTATATTATATAGCTGTTAAAAAAGTGTTTTTAAAATCCTAAGGAGGAAAAATATGGGAGAAGTAATAGTTATAACATCGGGAAAAGGTGGAGTAGGAAAAACAACAACAACAGCAAATTTAGGTTCAAGTTTAGCACTAGAAGGAAAAAAAGTAGTATTAATAGACACAGATATTGGACTTCGTAACCTAGATGTTGTAATGGGACTAGAAAACAGAATAGTATATGACATAGTAGATGTTGT
>CAMMNR010000205.1 GCA_946498265.1 uncultured Clostridium sp.
TAAGGAAGATAGCAGAATGGAGAGAAATGGCAATAATAGAAGAAAATTCAATGAAGAAATCAGCATATAGGAAAGGTAGAGAAGAAGGAGAAATACGTGGTAAAAAATTAGAAAAAAGAGAAACAGCCAAAAAATTGAAAGAATTAAATGTGGATATAAATATAATAATACAATCTACCGGTTTAACAAAAGAAGAAATAGAAAAGTTGTAACTAATATAAAAGAAAATAATTCAATAACAAAAGGACTACGTTTTCACGTAGTCCTTTTTCCTATCAGTTTACAATTTCTTTTTCTGTACTTTCTACTTTATTTTCTTTTTCTAATGCTTTTAATTCTTTTTGTTTTTTCTTTAAATTATCTTTTGCTACTGTCATTAATAATTTTATTCTGTTTGTTTGGTTTGCTTCGCTTGCTCCTGGATCGTAATCTATTGGTGAAATGTTTGCTTCAGGGAATTTATTTCTTATTGTTTTTATTACTCCTTTTCCTACTACATGGTTTGGCAAACATGCAAATGGTTGTACACATACTATATTTGGAATTCCATGTTCTATATATTCAACCATTTCTGCTGTTAGGAACCAACCTTCTCCTGTTTGGTTTCCTATTGATAAAATATCTTTTACTTTATCTTCTAGTTCCCATATATTGCATGGTAGTAAGTATCCTTTTTTAGAATTTTTAAGTGCTATATTTACGTCTTTTTCTAATATATCAATTAATTTAATTGCTGTTTTAAATATTTTCGCTTTCATTTTATCTGTTTTTATTAATTGATTAAATGTAATTTTATGAGTAGCTATAAATTTAATAAATCCCATAAAATCAGGTAAAATTACTTCTGCACCTTCTTCTTCTAATTTATTTGCTACAAAGTTATTTCCGAAAGGATGATATTTTATTAAAACTTCTGCAACAATTCCTACTTTTGGTTTTTCTATAGAAGTATCTAATTCTATTTTTTCAAAATCATCTACCATATCATAAATACTTTGTTTAAATTCTTTTAGAGTAGATTTTGTTAATAGTTTTTTACATTTTTCCATCCATTCATCAAATAATTTTTGAGTTTCTCCTTTATTAACCTCGTAAGCTCTATTTTTTGTAAGTAATTTTTGTAATAAATCCGCATACACAACAGTTTTTAACAATCTTTCTACTAAAGGTAAAGTGATTTTAAATCCTGGCATTTTTTCCATTCCAACAACATTGAATGAAATAACAGGGATATTTGGAAATCCTGCATCTTTTAATGCCTTACGTATAAATCCAATGTAGTTTGTTGCTCTACATCCTCCACCTGTTTGAGACATTATTAGGGCTGTTCTATCTAAGTCATATTTACCAGACTCTAAAGCTTCTATCATTTGTCCAGTAACTAATATAGATGGATAACAAGCATCATTATTAACATATTTTAATCCTGTTTCTACAGTGTGTTCTGTACATTCTCGTAATAGTTCTACTTTATATCCAGATGATTTAACAGCTGTTTCTAATAATTCAAAGTGTATTGGAGCCATTTGTGGTATTAAAATAGTATAATCTTTTTTCATGTCCTTAGTGAAGATTTTTTTATGTACTTCATAGTCTCCAGTACCTTTTTCTATATCTTTATTTTTTAATCTTTTATTCATACTTGCAAGTAATGAACGTATACGTATTCTTACTGCACCTAAGTTATTAATTTCATCAATTTTTATAAGTGTATACATTTTATTATAGCTTGTTAGAATTTCTTCAACTTGATCAGTTGTAACAGCATCTACACCACATCCGAAAGAGTTTAATTGTATTAATTCTAGATTATCATGTTTACCCACAAAATCTGCAGCTGCATATAATCTTGCATGGAATACCCATTGGTCTACTACTCTTATAGGACGTTTTACTTCTGTTTGGTTGGAAATACTGTCTTCTGTTAATACACATAAACCTAAGCTTGTAATTAATGTATCTATACCATGATTTACTTCTGGATCTACATGATAAGGTCTGCCTGCTAAAACAATTCCTCTTAGATTATTTTTATTTATGTAGTCAAGTGTTTCTTGCCCTTTATTTTGAATATCTTTTTTACATGCTATGTATTCTTCTTCTGCCTTTTTTGCAGCTTCTGTTAATTCTTTTTTTGTAAAATTATATTCTGCAAATTCTGGCAATTCTAATATAGTTTTTACTAAGTTTTTAGTGTCAAATGGTAAAAATGGATTTAAAAACTTAATATTTTTTTCTTTTATTTCTTCTATATTATTTTTTAATACTTCTGAGTAAGAAATTACTATTGGGCAATTATAGTGATTATCTGCTTTTTCGTATTCTTTTCTAGAATATGGCATACAAGGGTAAAATATAGTTTTAATACCTTGATTAATTAATCCTATAACATGACCATGTGAAAGTTTTGCAGGGAAACATACTGATTCAGAAGGCATTGATTCCATTCCCTTTTCATAAGTTTTTCTGTTACTTTTTTCAGAAAGTATTACTCTAAAACCTAATGATGTTAAAAATGTAAACCAGAAAGGATAGTCTTCGTACATGTTTAAAACTCTAGGGATACCAATTGTTCCCCTTGGAGCATCCTTTTCTTCTAATGGTTTATAGTTAAATATTCTTTCATATTTATATTTTACTAAGTTTGGTAAATCTGTTGTTTTATTATCAATACCTGCACCTTTTTCACATCTATTTCCAGAAATATATTTGCTACCATTACTAAATTTATTTATAGTTAGTAAACAATGGTTTTCACATCCATTACAACGTACGTGTGTAATATCAATTTTTAATTTATCTAAATCTTCTGGTTTAGACAATGTAGAAACATATTCCATGTCCATATTTGCTTCATATTGCTCTTTCGCAAGTAATGCGACACCATAAGCTCCCATAAGTCCAGCAATATCAGGTCTTACTACATTTCTACCTACTATTAATTCAAAAGCTCTCAAAACAGCGTCATTGTAGAATGTACCACCTTGTACCACTATATGAGCACCCAATGTTTTTACATCTCTTACTTTCATAACTTTTTGAATAGCATTTTTTATTACAGAATAAGAAAGACCAGCAGAAATATCTCCTACGCTATATCCTTCTTTTTGTGCTTGTTTTATTTTAGAGTTCATAAATACTGT
>CAMMNR010000206.1 GCA_946498265.1 uncultured Clostridium sp.
ATGATCTGGTTTGAAATACATGAGATGGGATTTTCCCATCAGTTCAAACATAACTTGTCATACCATCAAAGCCGTCACACCTTTGGTACCCTGATGGTTTCAGCTGGGGTTCCTATGGAAAGCATATCAAAGATGATGGGCCATACAAATATCAGAACTACACAAGGATACGCAAAAGTTACTGATGACAAGATTTTAGAGGACATGGATAAATTAATTATGAACATAAAAACATAAAGATATAGTATTTATAAATAAAGTTTTATAACTTTACTTTTAATATTGATATATAAAAAATTAATTGTTGCATAATTTAGTATAGCAATGGAAACAAAAAATAAACAGATAATTAAAACTATTACAAAATTAAGTATTACATGTCAAGACAAATTGGGAGATATTATTGCTCCAATTTTATTTGAAAGTGAGACATGTGCTATTTTTCTTTCAAGAAAGACAAAGAACGTAGAACTTTTAGTCTCTGCAAATGAAAAAGAAAAACATTATGAAATGTTTTGGCTTTTAACCGAATTAATTTCTTTATTACGTGAATTAGAAATTAAACACCTTATATATGTAATAAGGCAAACTGAAGACGCCTTTTCTGA
The DNA here is from genome assembly GCA_946498265.1 of uncultured Clostridium sp. Classification (GTDB taxonomy): domain Bacteria; phylum Bacillota; class Clostridia; order TANB77; family CAG-508; genus CAG-269. The sequence continues at coordinate 609 of CAMMNR010000206.1, forward strand.
ATTCTACTATCAAGAAAAGAAAGACTATAAAAGAACTCAAATAGACTCAGAAATCAAAATAAATGATATATGCGTGTTACGGACAGAAGAGAATGGCTTACATGCTATATATAAAAATGGTTCTCGAATTTTATTAGGAATTGTAGGCCCATCTGCAATTTATAGTGATTTAATGTATTTTCTAAATTCAATAATATATCCTACATCTGGATTGAAAAAATATATTGAAAGAGGTTTTAAATCTGAAGAGACATATCTTTCAATAAGAGCTAATATAATTAGTAAAATTAGTATTTTAATTGCTATTTTTATTGCCTTTATTTCTCCATTTGTTTCAGTATGGTGGAGTAATCGACATGGAATAAGTCGAATTGATGAAAGTCAATACGAAAGACTTATAAAAGTAATTAAAAATTACAATGACTCCACAAATTCAACTAATAATAATCAAGTAAATATCAATCAAGATTATGAGTAATATAACATTATTGCATGGTAATGATCAATTAGAAGATTCTATGTTAAGAAGCATATTGCTTTTTAATGCACAAAAGACAACAAGCAGTAGTAAAGATTTATTATTAAAAGCTATACTTTCAATTATAACCTATGGTGATGGAAAATATGGGCTTAACGAGATTAATAATATTCTTAAAGAACGCTTTGATGTTACATATGTTGCGGAAGAACTTAATCAGCAAATTTCTAATTTAAAGAATAAAGGACTTATAATCCAATGTCCAAATGATAAGTATCAAGCGATTACAAATAAAAAACAAGGACAAGATTTTTATGTCCAAATAGAAAAGGAAACAGATTCTTTGATTAATGGAATTCTTGAGAGGACAAGAACATCTAATATTACAATCTCTCAAAATAATGAAATGAAAATGAGAGAAAATATTCGTCAATCTTTATCGGTTTATTATAAAATGTATGGTTACTCTTTTTTAGGATTAAAAGAAAATAGTAAACATAAAAGTATGCTCGATGCTGTAGATGTTGTTCGCAAAGGACTTCCGGATAATTTAGGAAAGGCTTTGGTTGGTGCTATAGCCGATGCACTTAATGAACCAACATCGCAAGAACGTGATATATTAGAAAAATGGGCACGGGCTTTTGTTGCAATGGAAGTTATAAACTTAGATCCGTCATTACGAAATTTTAAAGCAACAAAACTACGTGAGAAATCTTTTGTAATAGATACTGATATTGCATTAAATGCTCTTACAACACATGCCAAATATAGTGTTGTGTATAGGCAAATGATAACCCTTCTTAGAAATGCTGGTTGTAAGTTATATATACCATATATTGTAGTTGATGAAATTCAAAATCATATTGATGCTGCACAAAAAAGGTATAGTTTTGAAGGTTCAAGTTGGTATTCAATGACAGATGAACTTTTAGAGAATAAAATTGCGAATGTTTTTGTTGAGGATTATGTTAAAATTATAAGAAGTGATGAATATAAGAGAGACTTTCCATTTGAAACTTATATAAGTAATTTTTATGATCCTGAGGAACCTTCATTATTGATGAATAAATTAAAGGATGTTTTTGGAAAAGACTTTATTTTGTTAGAAGAACTAGAATCATTAGATAATGAATTAAAAAAGAAATTAGCTGAAAAAATAAAATATTTAACGATAATATCAGAAAAAGGGACAAGAAGAGATGAGGAAAAAAATACTCAGATAGCAGAAGCAGATGCATCATTGTATTTGACTATTAGGCAAATGAATCGAGACTTTAAAGGTAATGATAAACCACTTAGCCAAAAGGCTTATTTGCTCACAAAATCACAAAAGACAATATCATGTGCAAAAGAGTTAAGTATTTATGATAAAAACATAATCTGTGATCCATTTGCTTTATTATCAATTTTGCAAGAAATGGGAATGTTTGCTGGACATGAATTTGAGATTGTGAATTTATTTGAAAATCCTTTTTTGGCATATACTGCAGATTTAATTTGGGATGAAGTTAAACCTTTGTTAGATAGAGGCGCAAAATTGAAATACGCGGAGATTCATCGTTTAAGAATAGATGTAGATGCAAATATTGATAAAATTCTAACATGTGAGACTTTGGAAGAACGTACAAATGAAGCTAAGCGTCTATCAGAAAGAGGATATATTTTTGCAAACGATTTATTAAAAATTCAACAAGAAATAGAAAAAAAGGATAGAGATATTCAGGAAAAAGATACTCAACTTACAAAACAACAAGAAGAAATATTATACCTCAAAAAATTATTAGAAGTAAAAACAAAGAAAGAGAAAAAACAGCAATATATTGAACGGATATTACCATCTAGTAAGAAGAAAAAGATAGGTAAAAAATAATCATAATTACGGTTTTAAAAGGCTGTTATTAAATGGCACTTCAGTCGCCTATTTCCTCGCCGTCCATAGAAGTTAGTACAGACTCTATTGAAAGCGAAAAGGTCGGGCGGCTTTGCCGTTTCGGACAGAATCTTCCTCTTTCAGAGCGTATTCAGCCCGAAAACCTTTTCCCTTTCACGT
>CAMMNR010000207.1 GCA_946498265.1 uncultured Clostridium sp.
TAAAATACTTGAAGATAATGAAAATTTGCATAATAAAGTATATCAAATGGAACATGATTATAAAGTAAAAAGCAATTCTCTTGATTTTAGATATAATAATAGAAAAGAAGAACTAGAAAAGGAATTTGAGGAAAAAGCATTTAATTTAGAATATGAATATAAGCATAAAATACACAAACTAGAGAAAGAAAATACTAGACTTCATAAGATTATAAAAACTTTTGAGGAAACTGTAAAAAAATTTATTAAATGGATTTGTAACAAATTTGAATTACCTTCTGAAGATGAAATTGTTAGAAATTTCGAAAAAGAAACTGGAAATTCTTTAAATGCTGAAAAACAATTTGCTAAAAAAGAAAGAATTAAAGAGTTTGAAAAAGAGTTATAAAATAGAGGGCTTACACCCTCTATTTATATGACATGCAATTTGTCGCTATGGTTATAGCATAAAAGTAAGTAATTTTCAAACTTCAATTACTTACTTTTATTTAAAAACTAATTATTAGGTATATATGGCTCTATTTTGTTTTCATTACTTGTTATTGTGTTTGTATCCACTTCTTTAGTAACATATCCATTTACTGTATTTTCTGTCATCATAATTTTTTCTTCTACTATGTTTTTTTCTGTTTTCACTTCTTCATCTGTTATTCCACTGCCACTTTCGTCAACATAAACAATTTTGTATCCGTTATAATTGTCTTTAATATAATCCAAAAATTCTTGCACCTTATCCTCGCCTATATAGAATCCTTTACCTGTGTCAAGAATATTTGTTAGAAGATAACCTTTGTCAGTTAATGATACACTTATATTTTTATATCCTAATAATGGGATATCAACACTTATACCTATGCTTTGACTAAACCTTTCTGATGTATATTTTTCTGTATCATTATCACTATATATATTCTCTAAATTTTTATTATTAAACAACTTTTGCCAAATTATTTTATTATCTACACCATAAAATTCTACATTTATATCTTCTTGTAAATCTTCATCCCAATAATTATAGTATATTGTTCCAAAAGATATAATTTCTTCTAAATTCAAATCTTTCGTAAACTCTCCAAGTGTTGTTGGTCTATAATATGAATTTACATATACATAGTAATCAGTATCTCCTTCAAATTTTATTGCAATAGCACATTTTTCTTCTATATCTTTTATTGAATATAATTCTGCCTTTTTATTATAAGTAGTTTCAGTATATGTGTCATATCCTGTTAAAGTTGCATTGCCAATATTTTTTAGTATATTATTATTTGATATCTTTGTTATTCTACTTGAATATTTACTATTATTATATTCAACCTCATTAAATTGCTGACTAATAGACATTTCATTCCATTTTGGGATTACTGCTGTATCTGTAGGAGTATCTTTCTTATCAACTTGTACTTCTTTTATAATCCAGTCATCTTTTTTTGAAATAATAATATCTGGCTTTGAAGTAAATATACCACTTTTATAAAGTCCTATCACTGCAATGAATACAATACAAATTGGAGCAAGAATATACTTTAATTTTAAATTTTTCATAATATTCACCTTGTTATTGGATGCTATTCGATTTGTTTCTTCTATATCTGTTTCTTCAATTAAGTATTTTTCATCAATATCTCCAATGGCTTTTAATAAATCCTTATTATTCATACAAACCACCTTCTTTCAGATAATTTCTTAGTTGATTTCTAAGCCTTAATAAAATTGTTTTGGTATTACTTTCAGTTATCTTATTTTTAGAAGAAATTTCTTTAATCGAATATAAATACCAATACCTTTCTAAAAAAATTTTTCTTTTACCTTGTGATAGTTTTGATAAAAAATTATTAAGTGCATTTACCAATTCATTATAGTCTAATTCTTTTTCTACATCATTATTTGAAGAAATACATTCATTTAATTCTTCAAGAGCAATTTCTAATGTATAATCTCTTTTTTTAGCTTTTTTTCTTTCATATTGATTAATAGCCAAGTTTCTAGTAATTTTTCCAATATATACTTTTAGTATATTGGGTCTCTGTGGAGGAATATTGTTCCAAGTTTTTAAGTATGTATCATTAACACATTCTTTAGCTTCTTCATTATCTTGCAATATGTTAAATGAAATTGTATTACAATATCTTCCATATTTTTTATTCGTTTCATATATTGCTTTTTCTTGTCTATTCCAATATAAATTTATTATTTCTTCATCTTTCATATTTTCCTCCCTTCTATCTATAAAGACAGAAATTATTTTAATTGGTTACACTTTTTCATTTTTTTAGAAAAATTGAGCAAGATTTTTCACTTGCTCATATATTTTATTGTAAATTTATTATATTAAATCTGAGCAACAACTTACTATTATTAGATTTGTTGTAATGATTTAATTGTTTTAAAATTACACTATTCAATTCTAATTACTTCATTTACTGGTATATTGTTATTTGATAAAGTGTTAGTAATATTATTAGACTCATTTTCTAATATGTTAGAAATAATATTATTAATTGTGTTTAAATCTTCATCAGTTATCTTTGCTTGTTTATTTCCTTTTTGTATTTCCTTGCAATCTTCTTTAATATAATAAACTTCATTATTTAAAGTAATTTTATGAGTATTTATTCCAGCACATATTTCATTATTATATTTTGAATTTACTAATATATTTTGTATTATTTCTATATCTTCATACTCTGTTATCGTAACTGTTTTTCCTTCATATTCAATCTTCATTTTTATATCTTTTGGAAGTTCATACTTCATAAACCAACTTCCCATTTTTACCCCAATATTACTTTCATAAGGCTCATTTGGAGAAACCCCAACATATCTAATTACTTTATATCCTAGTCCCCAATAAGTAACTTTACATCCATCACTACTTATAGTTTTAATGCAGAATTTTGGCTCATGATTTGTTGTTACCCTACCACTATCAATATAGTTTGTAATAACTCCCACTATAACTACTGCAATTACAATTATAACACCAATTATCAACCACTTTTTATTTTTCATATACTACCTCCTCAACAACTTACTATTTCATTAAAAGAATAATACCATAAAAATAAAAGATTATCAATGTTTTATGATAATCTCCTAAATATTATTTATT
>CAMMNR010000208.1 GCA_946498265.1 uncultured Clostridium sp.
AATGACAAAACCCCGTCCCCCTATCCCGAATTTTAGGGATTTAAGGAACGTCCCCCCTATTAAACTGGGTCAACATGAACGACAGTCTTATGAATTCTATCCAATAAAGTAATATTTTTTTCTAAATCATCAGCTAATTCATGGCTTTTAAAAGTAGACATATTACCATCTAATTTTATAGTAATGAAAACTAGATATTTATCTCCAACAGGAGTAGAAATAATATCATCAACTCCTTTAATTTCAGGATAACTATGAGCAATATCTAAGATAATATCCTTAGTTTTATCATCTATACTTATATCCATTAAAACATTATAACTTTCAACAAAAATAGTAGCACCTGTATAACATATCCATATAGAAATACCAATACCAACAATACTATCAAACCAATAGATATTTACTAATGTTAATAAAACTGAAATCAAGGTGAAAGAAGTTACAATACAGTCATTTCTATGGTCTTTCATATTAGCTTCTAATAAAATATTATTATGTTTTTTATAGGCATTCCTTGTATAAAAATATAAAATTAATTTTGTTATAATTGTTAAAATACAAACAATAACTAAAAACCATGAAAAATTTAATTCACTGCCATAAATTAATGTTATAACAGAGTCATATAATAATTTAGCAGAAACTAAAATCATAGATATACTTATAAACATAGAAAATATATATTCAGCTTTACCATGACCTAAATTGTGGTCTTCATCTTTTGGAGCACTTGCAATCTTATTTCCTATAAAAGTCATAAGAGAAGCAAAAATATCACCTGCACTGTTTACACTATCTGCTATCATAGCTTGACTTCTACTGATAAAACCTACTATTGCTTTTATAATTAATAAGAATATATTGCCAATGATTCCATATATTCCAGCTTTTTTAGTTGTTACAAATTTATCTTCCATATTTAATTTCATTCCTTCCTCAAGGGATAAATCTGGTTGGAAAATTGCAATTTTTTTAATCCTCCATTATTCCTTGTTTTAAAATTCATAGATAAGCATTCCTATAAGTATAACATATAATTATTTTTTTCCCAATAGAAATATGAAAAAAATTTAATTTTTAGATTTATTTATAGCTATTGGCAAAATTAGTTAAATATGTTATAATTAAAAAATAGAAAGAAAACAAAAGAGGTGTAAATATTGGAAACATTATTAGCAATAATATATATATTAATATTTTTTATATTTGCATTAGTAATATTTGCAGTAGCACAAATTAAATTATTCGGAATGAAAGTAAAAGACTTTTGGAGTTTTATTGAAGCAAACCAAATGTTAGATAGATTATATATGTTCGCAAAACAATATGAAAGAATGAATCCTCAAGAGCAATTAATATATTTAACAGAAGCGGAGAAAATATTTAAGGCATTTGATAAAGTGCCAGATGCATTATGGGAAGAAGAATATGACAAATACAAAGAGGTATTAAAAAAATATAAAGACATAAAAATGTTAAGATGGGCAGGACAAAAATAGTTTTATGTCTCAAAAAGAAACGTCCCTAATAAGACAAAGGGACGTTTTTAAAATTTTATAATCATCAAACTTAAAAGAGCATATGTATATCTAAATGTTTTTCTCATGAATAATCTAGATTTCATTACTTCAAAAGTTTCTGACATTGCTGAATATTTATCTACAAAAGTTAATATAATACCTTCAATAGATTTAGGTAAATATAATGTAACTGGCCACATGTGATTTATAATCATATCTTTTTCTTTATCATTTAAATTAAAAAGCTTACAAGCATTTTCACAAGCTGTTTTTCCATGAGTAAAAGCATGAAAACCTTTTCTATCAGATTGACGTTCTCTCCAATTATATAAAAATAAATCATGTAACATACCCGCTCTTGCTGCAGATCTATAATCTAAATGATATTTTTTACAAATTAAATAACAATAATATGCAACAGTCAAACAATGGTCATAACAAGTTGTTTCATAATGTTGTAAATAGTTTTTCATTTGTAAAACTGTATCATTTGTTATTAATTCATTAATAATATCCAAAAATTCTGAATCTTTATTAATTAAATCTTGTAAATATTTTTTCATTAAAATTATCCCTCATTTAAATTCATTACACTATTAATTATACCATAAAATAATGAATTCATCAAATTTCGATTAAAAATGCCATATTTATATATTTTTTTCTAGTTTTTAATATAAGATTGCAAAAAAGTTATATAATTTTAATCAAAATATCATATTATTGCAAAATTTTCAATTCATTTTCAATAACCTTAAGATTTTCTTCAGAAATTTCAGTAAGAGGTAATCTTGGAATTCCAAAATTGTATCCAATCAAATTTAATGCAGCTTTTACAGGGATAGGGTTTACCTCTGAAAATAAAGCTTTGATAAAAGGAATATATTTTAATTGTAGATTTTTAGCTTTTTCAATATTTCCTGATAAAAATTCAGTAACCATATTATGTGTTTCTTTAGGAAAAATATTAGAAAGTACAGAAATTACTCCAATTCCTCCAACAGATAATATAGGTAAAATCTGATCGTCATTTCCGGAATAAATATTTAAATTATCACCACATAATTGAGCAATTTCAGCAATTTGAGATAAATTTCCACTAGCTTCTTTTATTGCTACAATATTTTCAACTTTTGAAAGTTCATAACAAGTTTTAGGTAAAATATTTACACCAGTTCTACTAGGTACACTATACATAATTACAGGTAATGGATATACACTTTCAGCAATTTTTGTAAAATGTTCAATAAGACCTTTTTGTGTACATTTGTTGTAGTATGGTGTTACAACTAATATTCCATCAGCACCTAAATCTTTTGCATGTTTTGAGTTTTGAATCGCCTGAGATGTAGAATTACTTCCAGTTCCTACGATAATTGGAACTCTACCATTAGATGTTCTGATAGCACATTTGATAGAATCATCTTTTTCTTGTTGTGACATAGTAGTAGCTTCACCTGTTGTACCACAAACAATTATACTATCAACATCATTTTGAATCTGAAATTCGATTAATTTTTCAAATTCTTTTATAAATTCCTTTGAATTAATTGAACTTGCCTTAA
>CAMMNR010000209.1 GCA_946498265.1 uncultured Clostridium sp.
TAAGTCCTCTATTATTTGCCTTTTAGTTTTTGCCATATGTCCGAGGGTACCAGTTAAGGTTGATTTTGTGATAACTATTTTCATTTTTTTCTTTATCCATCTATATTCTCTCCTTTACTTCAAATTTACATTTACTTCTCCATTTTGAAATATAATTATACTATCTACATTTTTTAATAAAATATCTCTAGTTAAAGTATTTATTCTATTTCTTTTGAATCTTTTTTTTAACTCTTCCAATACTATTTCAGCTAATTTGTCTTTCCTAATTGAGTGGCTTGTACATGAACCATTTCTTACGTATGATGTGCAATGGTAATACTCATAATTCTTTACTTTTCTTAATGTAAAAGAACCTCCACAATCTGAACATTTTAAAAATCTATAAAATAAATCTTTTTCTTTATTACTTCTAGCACATTTATTCTTTTCAATTATTTCTTGCACTTTATCAAACTTATCTTTAGAAATAATTGGCTCATGATTATTTTTAGTTATTATCCATTCATCTTCGTTCGTAGAAATAAGCTTATGAGTACGATAGTTTTCCACCTTCTTCTTTCCTTGAATCAAATCTCCTTTATATATTCTATCATTCAATATTTTATTTATCATTTTTGCATTCCACTTTTTATCTATTTTTACATTTTCATCTTCTTGTTCTTTTTTCCTTTTATATGTAGCAGGAGTTAATACATTATTCTTGTTTAATTCATCAGCTATTTCACTTGCTGATTTTCCTTCTATTATACCATTAAATATTTCTATAACATACTTTGATGCAACTTTATCTATTATTAGCTTATGTTTATCTCTTGGATTTTTTAAATATCCATATGTAGCAGATGTCCCAATAAACTCTCCATTTAACCTTTTAGCTGTTAATGCACTTTTTACTTTTTTTGATATATCTTTTGCATATGCATCATTTAGTAAATTCTTGAATGGAACCATTAAGTTATCCATTGAATCTGGATTTTCAAAGCTATCTATATTTTCTATTACTGAAATGAATCTAATATTTAAAGCTGGAAAAATATTTTCAAAATATATATCTGCTTCTATATGGTTTCTTGCAAATCTAGATAAATCCTTTACAATTATACAATTAATCTTTTTATTTTTCATATCTTGTAATAATCTCACAAATCCAGGTCTATTAAAATTAGTACCACTATATCCATCATCAATATAATAATCTACTAATTCTAAATCTTCTTTACTACTAATGTATTGGTCTATTAATTCTCTTTGATTAACTATACTATTTGATTCTATATTTTCATTATCTTCTTTTGATAATCTTGTATATCCTGCTACTTTCCAATTTGATATTTTAATCACTCCTTTTTTAATTCATATCTTTCATAAAGTCTTCAAGTTCTTTAATTCTAACTGCTTTAATTACAATTCCTAAATTATTTGGTATTTGAATAATAGCTTTTGGATTAGTTGGAATATTTTCAAACACAACACTTCCTGTACTAGTATGTTGTGGTCCACCATATAATAATCCTAATAGTTTACATCTAGATTCGAAAAAAGTAGTATTTCCTTGTGTATACGAAGATTCATTACAAAAGAAAATTGGCGATCCACTAGATCCTGGAAAACAAGCCATATCAATTAAAAATTCTTTTTTACCATTATAATCAAATTTCAAGTGTGTAGAAGTTATGCCTTTTCGAATTATTGGTTTATTATTATAAGAATCCTCAAGTCCATTAGGATATCCAATCATAATAATATCTTCCATTGCAGAACAATCTTTAACTTCATTTTCGTTTATTATTAAATCTGTTCCAAGCTTTCCACGATACAACCTAACTTTATATTCCTGACTATAACTATCTAATGAAGCTATTGGTATTGCACACAGGTCAACACCATTATCAGGATGATTAATTATGTTAAATTTATCAAGAGTTATTGTAAATCTTTGTTGATCTAAAGGATTATTATTTTGGTCAGCCTTACATACAGAAAAAATAATTTTTTTAGCATCTTTCACAACATGTTTGTTAGTAATAATTACAGGTTGACATGTGCCTTTTTCCAAATTTTCATTAAAATTCATGAAAAAACCTGTACCAGTTGCAATTTTCGTTTCATCAATGATATTTATTATCTTTGTAGTACAATAAATCAATTGTTCTGATAGTTGCATTTTATATCACGTCCTCTTTTCTAATAATATCTTATTAATATAGATTTCTTTTTACAAAATCATTATATATCCATTCAGGTCCGTAATCAAAAACTTGAATTAATTCTTCAATCAATTCTTGCTTTGACATTCTATTTAAGTATTTAATTACTTTGTCATATTCCTCTTCTTTCTCTTTTTCATACTCTTCTTGTAATCGATTTTGTTCTTCTTCAAAACTAACTGCCTCATTTGGAAAAGCAGTAAAATATGTTGCAACTATATGCTTACATATTATTCTTTTCCCATTAGCTAAGGGACAATCACATAAAGATTTCCTAGGATGTTCAATATCCAAATGGACATTGTAATTATTGGTTCCTTTTACAAAGCTTGAATACTCATTTTCATTTATTTTATTCAATTCAACAACCCTTTTTTCTTTATAATAATCTAACCCCCTCCAACATGAACTACCACTTGCTAAAGATATTATTCCCATAACTTTACTCCTCTTTATTTCCATTTCCTAATAATTTTATTTTTTCGGCATTATTAAGTATATTTAATTGATACTTTGCAATTTCACTTAATATTTCAAATCTTTCCTCTTTACTTTTTCCTTCTTTAATTAATTCTGCATTATGTGATTCTAAATTAGATAATACTGTTAATTCATTAATTGTTGCATAATCTCTAACATTAGATATTTTTGCTAAATCAGGATTAAGTTCTCTCCATTTTTTAGCCGTTGTATTAAATACTGCAACATTCAAAACATCTGCTTCTTCAGCATACTTTAACCATTCTCTATTTTTATAAAAATCATTATCTGGCAATATATAATTTTTAATTGCATCAGTATGTATTAAATAATT
>CAMMNR010000210.1 GCA_946498265.1 uncultured Clostridium sp.
TTTTTTTAGACATAATATTTATATTATTTCATGTTATTTTTTAACCAATTGTCTAAATCATCTTTTTTCTTATTTGTATATTTATTTTTAATTTTAATCTCTTTTGCATTGTTTAAAATTTGTTCTCTTTGTTTTTTAGAATCTGGGGTAGCATAAATCTCAGTTGTAGTGACTGATGAATGACCTAAAAAATCTTTTATATATAATAAAGGTGTTCCATTATTATATAAATGAGTTCCTTTAGAATGTCTTAAGCTATGAGGCGAATAATTTCTTTGAAAATTTAATGGATATAACACTTTTAATTCTTGAACTATTTTATTTAAAATATAATTAATACTTTTTCTGTTATATTTTTTCTTTTGATTTGAATAAAACAAAAAATCATTATAATTTATATATACTTCTTTTAAATATTTATTAATTAACGAAACTAATTCTTTACTTATTGGTACTATTCTTACTTTATTACCCTTACCATGTAATTTTATACTAGCATTTTCTGATAAATTTAAATCATTTATTTTAATGTTTATAAGTTCTGATACTCTTGCACCTGTGTCATATAAAACACATATAATAGTTAGATATTTTAAGTTTTTTTGTGAGTTTAAATAATTTATTATTATTTTTATTTCGTCTTCTGAAAAATATGATATGATTTTCTTAGGATCCTTTTTATTTTTAATACTTAAAATTAGTGAGCATGTATTAAAAAGATCAGGCTCATTTGTTTGTACAAATTTATAAAATGATTTAAGCACAGCAAGACGTTGATTTCTAGTAGATATTGATGCATGTCTTTCATTTTCAAGCCAATTTAAGAAATTTAATATTGTATCTTTATTAATTGATTCTATTTCTATATTATTTGATTTAATATTATATTGGTTATTTAAATATTGAATAAATAAGTAAAATGTAGTTGAATAAGATGCTTTAGTATTATTTGAATAATTACATTCTCCGATAATATAACTTGTTAAAAAAGTTTGAACTAATTTACTAAATCTGTTATTCATTTTAAATAATTCCTTTATACATTTTTTTAGAAAAATAATCATTAATATTAATAAGTTTATTTTTATTATAATCAGTAAAATGAAGATAATATTCTGTTTCATGTATGGATTTATGACCTAAATATTTATGTAAATATAGAGTAATAGTATTTTCATCATATCCTCTTTCTAGCATTTGATTAAATGCTTTATTTACAAAAACATGTCTTAAACAATGAATTGTTGCATTTTGATTTAAATTAGCCATTTCAATAATTTTATTGTAATATTTCATTAATGTGTGATATTTAATATATTCATTTTTTTTATTAGAAAATAAAATACTATTTATATTAAATTTGTTAATATAAGTAATTAAACATTTTTTCATGGAATCTGAGAATATAATTACTCTTGAAATATGATTTTTAGAATCAATTATTTTAACAGTATTTTCCTCAAAGTTTATGTCATTAACATTTAATTTTAGTACCTCTGAAGCTCTTAAACCACATGAATAAACTAATCTAAATAATATAGAATATGTATAGTTTAATTGATGAAATTTATCACTACTAGATGTAGCGTATTCGTCCATAGTTTTAAATAATTTTTTTATTTCTTCATCATTAAAAATAATAGGGTTATAATTACTAACTATGTGAAATACTTTGTCTTCATAATAAATATTTTTATATCCGTATGATATCAAGTATTTGCAAAATTCTGTTATTAAATTATAGTGCCTGGCATAATTTGCTTCACTCATATTATTTCTATAAGTTATTTTTTTGAAAGTATCTTTTGTTATTATTTTAGATTTTAAATTTAATTTACATAAATCCATATCTAAATGTTTTAAGATATTTATTTCATTTTTATAATCATTACCTAAATTTTGTTTATATCTAATAAAATAATCTAATTCATTTTTAAAAGCACTTTTGAATTTATAATCACTTAACATAAGGTACCTCCAATGCCAATTCTTTTAATTTTAAAATATCAATATCTATATATGACATTGTTGTTTTTATATCTTGATGGCCTAATATTGTTGATATAGAATATAAATCAACATTTTCTTTAAGTAACATTGTACTAAAAGAAAATCTAAGAGAATGGAAACCGTGTTTTCTTCCATTTATATTAATACCAGCTTTTTTCAAATATTTTTCGACTTTTTGACTTCCTTTTTTTAAGTTTTCATTTTTTATGTAAGGTTTGTTTTTAGTAATAAAAATATAGTCACTATCTGTATCTATTGGTCTAACATTTTTAAGATAATCAAGTAATGGATATTTAACATCATCTATTAAAGGTAATATTAACCTTTCTTTTGTTTTATATTGTATAATTGAGATGATATTGTTATTAAAATCAATGTTTGATAATTTTAAATTTATTACATCACTTATTCGTAAACCTAAGTAAGAAATAATGGCCATAATTAAAAAATCCTCTTTACCACTATCTGTAGTAATATCTATTGCATTAAGTAATGCATTAACTTCATTTTGAGTATAATAACTTTTTATGTTTGTTCTTTCATGCCATTTAATTTTTGGTAATATTAAATCGCCTGATATTTTTATTATATGACTATCAAATAACCAATTAAGAAACACTTTTAAATCAAATTTATTTCGATCTAAATATGTTAGTTTCCAATTCATTTTTGAAAGTTCATCAATGTAATCATATACAATCTCTTTAGTAATCACATTTAGTTTTATATTATGATTATTAATATATTCTAAAAATAAATATGGAGAACCACATTTTCTAACAACAGTACTTTGTTTTAGTCCTGAGCATAACAAATAATCAATATATTTTTTTATTATTCTATTATGAGATTGATTTTCTAAAATTTCACCTCCATTCTGCAAATATTTTTGAATCAAACCATATGATCCTGATGTTTGTATTGTATTCATCTATATCATCCTCCTTTATTATGAATACAATACAATATTATCATAAATATTATGTCTAAAAAAT
>CAMMNR010000211.1 GCA_946498265.1 uncultured Clostridium sp.
TAAAAAATTCCTTTTCTAATATGGATGCAAGGATGGGAATTTCATCAAAGTCAAAGAGCAAAATATTGATTTATGGAATATTATTCTTATATTTTGCAGGATTAATTATTTTTTTGAGTTATAATTTGTTAGATGGATTAATATCTATTCATCAAGAATCTATATTTGTTGGTATGATTCTATTTATGATTTTTGGCTTAGCCATCTTTCAAACTTTATTCTCAAGTATTAATATATTATATTTTACAAAAGATAATGAATATATATTACCATTGCCACTTAAACCATATCAAATAATTCTTGCTAGAACTGGAGTAATGTTGATTATTGAATATGTTATCATATTTTTACTTGGATTAATTCCTTTAGTTATGTATGGTATTTTAACAAATGTAGGTATTTTATATTATATTACAATGATTTGCTCTGTTATATTATTACCAATTTTACCAGTTTTATTAATAAGTATAATTGTTATGATTATTATGAGTTTTGCTAGATTCACTAAAAATAGAAATAGATTTCAATTAGTTGCTTCTATATTGCTTATTGGAATCGTAATTGCATTATCAGTTGCTACTAGTGGAACAAGAGATAATTTAACTAATGAGGAAATGGCACAAGCTGTTGTTCAGGCAAATGGCATGATAGAGATAATGAAAGGATATGTACCAACAGTAGATTATATGGTAGAAGCATTAACGACAAGCTCATTATCTGTTATAGCAATTAATATTTTAAAAACTACTGTGATTACAATAATTAGTTTAGTTTTATATTTAATCATTTCACAAAAATTATATTTTAGAGGGTTAATTGGGAATTTATTTGGGGGAAGTTCAACACACTCCAATAAAAAAATTAATCAAGAAAAATATCAAAATAGTAAATTATATAAGAGCTATATTGGCAAAGAATTTAAAACATTAGCTAGAAATCCAGTGTTTTTATTGCAATGCTTATTACCAGCTATTTTGATTCCTATATTGATGGTTTTCGTTGTCTATTCTAGTTTAAATGGAGATGTAGGAATAGCTGAATCTACTATAAAAATGTTAGGAAATACATCAATAAATTCATTTTTGATTACTGGTGTTATATTAGGAACTATACAATTTTTTACTATGTTTATATACATATCTATAACTGCTATTTCCAGAGAAGGAGCAAATGCAGTATTTATGAAATATATACCTGTTTCTTTATATAGACAGTATATATATAAAATCATTCCTAATATCATTATGAATATTATAACAATTATGATTTCACTTGGTATTGCACAGTATATTTTACATCTCCCATTATTAACTTTAGTTGTTTTGTTTGTAATTGCCACAATAATGGGAATATTACAAAGTATCTTGATGATTATTGTAGATTTAAAAAGACCAAAGTTAAATTGGGATTCAGAATATGCAGTTGCTAAGCAAAATATGAATTTAGTTTTTCCTGTTTTGTTATCAATGGTTAATATAGTAATTATTGCATTAATGGTTTATTTATTAAAAAATATTAATGTATATTTAGGACTTACTATTTTAGGATGTCTATTTATTATAGCAACTTTTGTTGCAAATAAATACTTATATAATAATCAAAATGAGTTAGCAAATAAAATATCATAGAACTAATTATAATTGGTTCTTTTTTCTTTATTTAGTTATTAATGTATTATAGTAAAAAAAGATGCTTTCGTGATATAATTAATATATACGAGAGGAGTGAGCGTGTGAAAGTAAGTGGATGGAAAGTATTTCAAATTATTCAATTTATAATATTTGCTGGTGTTAGTATTTTCTTATTTGTTAGACAAGTAGATGGTAGTGGTGCTGAGAACACATTAGATGTAAAACTAATAAGTTTTGCTGTATGGTTAGGGTTTTATTTGTTTTTACTAGCATTAGAATATGGAATACGATTTTTATGTGTTATTAGAAAAAAATAGGAGGAAGAGTAATGAAGAAAAAAATTATAATTGTAGTTGCAGTTATTTTAGTAGCAATAATAGGAGTTATAGGATATATGGTTATTTCAGACATGGGGCAAGAGGATAAGTTAAAAACAGAAATATCAGAAATAAGCGATCTATCTAATGCAGAAAATATTGATATAGATGAGATTAACAAAAGATTAGATAGGACTGTTACAAAAGGCGATTATGCTAAAGTAGAAAATGCTTTTAAATCATATTTAAGAGATAACTTTGATAATAGCATAGAGATTGCTGATTTAATCAATGATGAAAGAATAACAACTTTGCTTACTGCTGATAACTACAAAACTGATGGTAAAGAATTTATTGAATCAAAAAAATATATTTCTACAACAAGACAAAAGTTAGAAGAATGTAAAGAAAAATATTCTGAATATATGACAAAAGAAAAAGCTATGTCATATATTGAAGATAAAGGATTAGATAGTTATTATGTCGATTTATATGAACAAGAATTTGTTGGAGATATGGATTCTATAAAAGACACTACTGTGGAAGATTCAATAGATGACATAATAGAAATTTTAAATACATCAGAAAAAGTATTAAATCTATTATCTGAAAATCCTAATAGTTGGACTATCGAAGGAGAAAATATTGTATTTTCTAATGATAATTTAAGTAATCAATATAATGAATTAATTAATTCAATAGGCTAGTCTTATGCTAGTCTATTTTTGTATGCTAAAATATGATATAATTATCTAAACAAAAATATAGAGTTTTGTATTTGAAAGTGAGAAAAAATCATGAAAAACAAAAAAGTCAACAAACAAGAAATTAAAGATGAAACAAAAACATATATGTTAGAGGGAATGTCAATAGGAATGTGCATTGGAACATCATTAGGAGTGATTATAGGAGTGTTCGCTGATAATATCCCTATATGTATATGTTTTGGAATAAGTATAGGTTTATGTGTTGGTTTAGGAATAGGATCTTTAATTAAAAAAGATAAATAGTAATTTACCAAAAAGATTGTCAGTAATGACAGTCTTTTTTGTAC
>CAMMNR010000212.1 GCA_946498265.1 uncultured Clostridium sp.
AAAGACACAGATGAAGATTTTAAATATTTAAATAACTTACCAGGAAGAAAACTATTATTAAAAGGAAATCATGATTACTGGTGGACAACTTTAAATAAGATGAGGAATTTTTTAAAAGAAAATGATTTCGAAAATATAGATTTTATATATAATAATGCATATGAATTTGAAAACCACATTATAGTAGGAGCAAGAGGATGGAGTATGACAGATGATGCAGAAGATATTAGGTTGTTTAAAAGAGATGCAATAAGATTAGAATTATCAATAAAAGATGGAATAGAAAAATACGGGGATGAAAAGGAAATAATAGCATTTACACATTATCCGCCAATTATAAAATCCAATATTACTAAAAATGAAACAAATGAAATGATAGATATATTAAAAAAATATAATATAAAAAGATGTTATTATGGACATTTACATAGTGTAGCAATAAAAGAAGCTGTTACAGGAGAATATTTTGGAATAGACTTTGAATTAGTAAGTGCGGATGGAGTAGACTTTAAACTTGTAAAAGTAAAATAGGGAAAAGGGGAAGGTGGATTAATGTGCCAAAGGGGACGGGCTATTTTGGCACACTTTATTTACTTAGCATTTTATAAAATTAAAATGTATTATATAAACTGTGCCAAAATAGCCCGTCCCCTTTGGCACATTAATCCACCTTCTCATTTTCCCTATTTTTAGATAGGAGAAATTATGGATTTAGAAAAAGATGTAAAATATGTAAAAGGAGTAGGACCAAACAGAGTGAAACTACTAAATAAATTAAATATATTTACATTAAAAGATTTAATTACATATTATCCAAGAACATATGAGGATAGAGGAAAACCAAAACAATTAATTGAATGTATAGAAGGAGAAGAGGCAACTATAGAAGCTGTAGCTTGTAGTAAGATTTCAGAAGTACGACTAAAGGGTAAAACTATGCAAAAATTAATAATAAGAGATGAAACAACCACAGCAACAGTTACATGGTTTAATCAGAGTTATTTAAAAACAATTTTTAAAATAGGAGAAAAATACAGATTTTATGGGAAAATAAGTAGTAAATATGGAGCGGTTTCGATAATGTCTCCTGTGTTTGATGAAATACATAATACAAAAAACACAGGAAAAATAATTCCAATTTATCCTCTAACATATCAACTCTCTCAAAATACAATTAGAAAAATAATAGAAAATGGAATGAAAGAGGTTATAGGAAATCTAAAAGAAAGTTTACCAGAGTATTTGATAGATAAGTATAAATTGCAAGATATAAATACAGCTATAAAAAATATACATTTTCCAGAAAAATTTGAAGATTTTAAAAATGCTAGGTTTAGGTTAGTTTTTGAGGAATTGTTGTCAACTCAACTAGCACTGTTACAATTAAAAAATAATTACATAAATGACTATAAAGGAATTGCTTTTGATAAAGAGGCAAAAATGTCAGATATTATAAATGAATTACCTTTTAGATTAACAAAAGCGCAATTAAGAGTATTAGAAGAAATAGACGAAAATATGGAATCTGAAAAGTCAATGAATAGATTATTACAAGGAGATGTTGGTTCTGGTAAAACCGTTGTAGCAATGTGTGCAGCATTTAAGGCTGTAAAAAGTGGATATCAAGCTACGATAATAGCGCCAACAGCGATACTTGCAATTCAACATTTGGAAAATTTTAAAAAGATATTTGATAAAATGAATATAAGATGTGAATTGTTAATATCAGCTATAACAAAGAAAAATAAGGAGCAAATATTAGAAAGACTAAAAAATGGAGAAATAGACATACTAATAGGAACACATGCTTTATTACAAGAAAATGTAGAGTTTAAAAATTTAGGATTAGTAGTAACAGATGAACAACATAGATTTGGAGTTAAACAAAGGGCAACATTAGTGGAAAAAGGTCAAAATCCAGATGTTTTAGTAATGACGGCAACACCAATACCAAGAACTTTAGCTTTGATCTTATATGGAGACCTAGATATATCAATAATTGATGAATTACCACCTAATAGAAAAGAAATACAGACATTTGCTGTACAAAAAAGTATGTCTGAAAGAATAAATAATTTTATAAAAAAACAAGTAGATGAAGGAAGACAGGCATATATTGTATGTCCATTAGTAGAAGAAAATGAAGAACTTGATTTGAAATCTGTAGAAAAATTATATGAAGAATATAAAACGAAAATATTTCCAGAATATAATGTACAATATATTCATGGAAAAATGAAACAAAAAGAAAAAGACGAAATAATGGAAAGGTTTAAAAAAGGTGAAATAAATATTTTAATATCAACTACTGTAATAGAGGTCGGTGTAGATGTTCCAAATGCTAATATAATGGTTATAGAAAATGCAGAAAGATTTGGACTAGCAGCTTTGCATCAGTTAAGAGGTAGAGTGGGTAGAGGAGAATATCAATCATATTGTATATTGAAATGTGAATCAAGAAGTGAAACAGCAAGAAAAAGAATGAAAGTAATGTGCGAAACAAATGACGGATTTAAAATTTCTGAAAAGGATTTAGAGTTAAGGGGTTCAGGAGATTTTTTTGGAACTATGCAACATGGAATACCAGAATTTAAAATTGCTAACCTATTTGAAGATATGCCAATTTTAAAACTTGTACAAAGTGAAGCAATTAGAATTATTGATGAAGATCCTAAATTAGAAGATGAGAAAAATAGATTGCTTAAGGATTTGATAAAAGATAAATTTATGAAAAGGATAGAAATTTAAAAAGTTGAGAATTTATTAAAAAGCTATTTTTACTGCAAAAATGTGTAAAAGTGGCTTTTTGAAATAAAGGCAACCGTAATTCCGTTGGCTTTAGACAATAGGTAGTTCACATTTTAATACTTTTTTCTAATCACTTTAGTTTTATATAACTAAAATTTATTTTGTAAATGAAAATGTGCATTATATCAGGACTAAAGATTAAAAAATTTTTCGAGCAAAAAAGATGTCAAAACATGTA
>CAMMNR010000213.1 GCA_946498265.1 uncultured Clostridium sp.
TTGTATATAATTGACAATGTATTCTTTCCTCTTTCTTTGCTTAATTCCAATATTTTTTTATCGAATTTTTTTAATATTTTTTCTTTGTATTGTTCATATTCATCATTTAGTTCATATCGTTTTGCTTCCTCAATTCCAAGCAATGGTTTATAATTCAAAAATTTTTCTATGTAAAAATCAACCTCTTCCAAAGTAGTTAATCTATTAGAAATTTTATCAAAATATGTTGTCATAATTATGTTTTGCGTTTTCATGTATAAATCTACTATTTCATTACATAAAATCTCTTTATCAAAATCTTGAATACCTTCATTTAGTTTATTTTGTAATTCTATTATTCTATCAAACATTTTTATGATAGTACTACCTTTTTCTTCAAATGCATTTAAAAATTCCTCTTCAAACTTTTCATCACAATTTATAGTTCCTTTTACTATAATGTCTTCTCCTAAAACATATATAATCTGATTTATTAAATTAGTCAAAAGTGGATAATAATTAGGGCTAATTGATTTCAAAATAACTCCAAATTTTTTTGTTATAGTAAGAGTATTCCCTACGGTTTTTGATGCAATATATTGAACTGCTGCTTCGTTTATACCAATTCCGGTAGCTAGACAATTCGCCAAAGCTACATAGTCCCATTTTTTTTAGCTTGCCCTTCTCTGTTCTCAAATCTTGTAAATAGTGAATACATTCATGCAAAATATTATTGCTAATATTATTAAAATCTACTTTTTCGTCAAAGTAAATTGAGCTGTTATCATAAATATAGTTTACACCAGATAAATTTTGTCTTTCGTTAGTGCTAGATACGTACATTTTGCAATTAAGCATTCTTATTAACAAATTATTATACTCATCTTCTAGTACCGGAAATGTTGAAACTAGCATTTCTGTAACTTCTTCTGCTATGTATCTTACTTCTCTCTGAGTAAACTCTCTAATTGGAGTTATTCCAAGTTTTTCTATTTTTTTTTCTGCATTCATTGTTTTCACCACCATCTTATGTTTTATACATTATATTATAGTTGTTAAATTAATTCAAGTATTTGTGCGAAAGTGATGCAAAATTAAATGTTACGGTCCACAGCTGGTCTATTGCAATTTATAAATATACAGCAAGAAAAACATTTTATAAAAAGTACGAGAATATGGAATGGAATGTGATTTGAGTATAGAAATTCTAAGAAAATTTTGGTAGGGAATCTCGAACCCTTTTGAGGGCGCTGCCAAAATTTCTCATAGAATTTCTACGAAAATCAGCTTGACCGACATATTCGAGCTACTTTTTATAAAATGTTGTTTCTTGCTCTATTAAATATAAATAGGCAAGCCGTGAATTGTAACCATACCATAATAACGGTCAACATTTCTTTTCCTAAACTATTGAAAAATATGGAAAAGTGTGATATAAGTTATGCATAAAATATTTATTTAGAGAAATGAAGGTTTAACGTGAAAAACATAAAGAAATATAATTTAGATGAATTAAAAGAAGAAATAGAAAATTTAGGTGAAAAGAAATATAGAGCCGAGCAAATTTTTAAATGGATATATATAGACAAAGTAAAAGAATTTGATGATATGACTAATTTGTCTATTGAGTTAAGAGAAAAACTAAAAAAAGAATATACAATGTGTAATTTTAACATATTAAAAAAGCAAGAATCATCAGATGGAACTAAAAAATACTTATTTGATGTACTTGATGGTAATGCAATAGAAACAGTTCTTATGCAGTATCATCATGGAAAAACTATATGTGTATCATCTCAAATTGGATGTAAGATGGGATGTAAGTTTTGTGCTTCAACTGGAATAAAGTTTGTAAGAAGCCTTTCGGCTGGAGAAATAGTAGAGCAAATTTTAGCAGTAGAGCAAGACATTGAAGATAAAATTTCAAATGTTGTTTTTATGGGAATAGGAGAACCATTTGACAATTATGAAAATGTAATGAAAGCAATAAAAATAATAAATAATCAAAAGGGATTAAATATTGGAGCAAGGCATATAAGTATTTCTACCAGTGGATTGGTTCCAATGATATACAAATTTGCAGATGAAGAAATGCAATGTACTTTGTCAATTTCACTACATGCAACAAATGATGAAAAGAGAAGTTCGATGATGCCAATTAACAATAGATATAATATAAAAGAATTAATAGAAGCATGTAGGTATTATATAAAAAAGACTAACAAGAGAATTTCTTTCGAATATGCATTGGCTAAGGACAATAATGACAATTTAGAAGATGCAAAGGAATTGGTGAAATTATTAAAAGGAATGCTTTGCCATGTGAATTTAATTCCAATAAACAAAATAGAAAATGGAGCCTATGTAAAAAGCTCTAATGAAAATATTATTAAGTTTAGAGATTATCTAAATGAAAATGGAATTGTGGCAACTATAAGAAGAGAGCTTGGGTCTGATATAGATGCGGCTTGCGGACAATTGAGAAGAAAAAATTTAAGTGGAGGTAAGTAATGGTTTTTGCTAAGACAGATATAGGAAGAGTTAGAGAACAAAACCAAGACTATTTCTATATCTCAGAAGAAACAGAAGAACCAAAAATATATATTTTAGCTGATGGTATGGGAGGATACAAAGGAGGAGAAATAGCAAGTAGACTTGCTACAGAGTCAGTACAAAAATATATTCAGAATAATTTTGAAAGAATAACCAAAGAAAAAGAAGAAATATTAAAATTAGTAAAGAGTGCTGTCGAATATGCAAATATGGTAGTATATGAAAAGTCAAAAGAAGTTCCAGAATTAGAAGGAATGGGTACTACTTTAGAGGTTTGTGTAATATATAATAATAAGGCATATATAGGACATGTAGGAGACAGTAGAATATATAGAATAAGAAAAGATGTAATAAGAAAGCTCACAAAAGATCATAGTTATGTACAAAAATTAGTTGAAGACAAAAAGATT
>CAMMNR010000214.1 GCA_946498265.1 uncultured Clostridium sp.
TAGAAATTATTATTCCAATTATACTAGAAATATTTATATTAAACATTATTGCAAATGATAAATTTACAACTCCTAAGTCTAAAGAAATTGGCTCTGTTAATCCAAAACTTTGTCCATATGATAGCCAACTAAGCCAACTTACTCCTTGTGTCAGCTCTCCAATTAGTCCTCCTATAACAAGTCCACATAATATAAATATTATTAGTACGAATGTACTTTTATCTCTTGTTGCCATATGTTACCTCCATTTTATCTTACGGATATTTATAATTTAACATTTGTATTATATATTTTTTCCCATTAATTTTCAAGGTATTTTGTGGAAAAATTGTCTTAATTTTTTTATCAAAACATTGTAAAAGCATGAATCATATGATATAATCCCGTTTTTAACAGTTAAAATTAATAAAAAGTCCGCAACACATTGAAATATGTGCATTGTGGACTTTATTGATTAAATTAAAATTGTCGTAAGTTATTTGATTTCTTAAAATTTTAAAAATTTTTTAAAACTTTTTAAACTAATAAATTTTTGATCTAAATCAAAGTCATAGTTATTATTTAAAGCAGTTGATATTTCAGTCTTTTTATATAGTTGTTTAAATCCTAATCCATCTATCTTATTTGATAACATACCTTTTAATGTAGATATTATATCTTCAGTGGTATATTTCTCTTTTAACTTTTCTTTTTCTAATATTCTATAAATTAATAAAGATATATAGCAAATTGTGAAATGTGCTTTTATTCGTTCTTCTAAATGCAAATATACTGGTCTCGCTTTAAATTCGGATTTCATAATTCTAAAAGATTCCTCGATTTCCCAACGACCTTTGCTTATTTGTAATATTTCTTCTATATTTCCGTTTATTTTTTCTGGTACACATAGGGCATACAACCCATCAAACTGAGATTCATATTTTTCTAAACTTTCTTTGTAATACAATTTATATTTTTCTGCACATTCGCCATCATTTGTAATATTTTCTTTTTGAATAAATCTTTTAGCGTTATTTTGTGATAGTTTACTATATTGCTCTGGATGATTATTTATTATTTCTTTTGCTCTAGTGATTTGAGCATCTCTAATATTTTTTTGATATATTGCATATTTCGGAGAAAATGTTACAATCATTCTTTCATTTAAAGTAATTTTTCCCTTAGTTTTAGGATCTGTTTTTGTTCTTTTTATTAGTATTTCTTTGTAATAAATATTCTTGTTTTTAGAGTCATATTTATTGATTTCGTTGATATTAACAGATTTATTACTACCTAAAAGGTGCCAGCCCATAGGAGATAGAGCGTCAGCTTGATATTCTGCAGAAAGTTGTTTTAAAGATTGAGTAACAATGTAAATTCTATCTCCTTTAGTATTAAAAATCCTATTATTAAAAGAACCTAAACCAGCATCTGTGCATATTAAAAATTTGGATAATTGGAAATCCTTCATAATTTGTTTTTCTAAAGGTCTTAAAGTTGTTTGCTCATTTGTATTTCCAGGATGTATATTAAAAGCAAGAGGAAAACCTGTGCCGTCAATAAACAATCCCATTTCTACAATAGGTAAAGGTCTATTTTCTTTGCTAGCCCCATATTTTCGTAAACCTTTTTTATTATTTTCTAAATCATCATTGTCTTCCATTTCGACTTCAAAAAAGTAATTGGTGCAATCGTAATACAAGACTTTAGTATTTCTAGTTTTTATTAAATTAGCACTTTTTTCATAACACCATTTCTCAATATTTTCTTTTTCCTTTGCAATTATATCTAAGGCTCTGTATACGTCATAAATTTCATACTTAGGCTGTCTCAAAAACTTTTTAGAATCTTCATAAGAAGAGAGTTTAGAAGAAGGGTACATTATTCTTGTACAAATTAAATCTTCTAAAATATCTGAAAGTTCATATTCAATTTTATATTTCTTTTTAATATCTTTACATAATTTATTTAATTCTAGTTCTTCAAATATTTTTCTAATGAATATGTGTCCTATATTATATATTTTTTGCTCTGAATCTAATTCTTCACCTTCGACAAGTTTTTCATAATATGTTCCTTTATTTTCATTTTCCTCTTTAGTTTTTTGCTCAACATACTGTTTAGCCCAAGAAACAGGATCTTCTCCATTTGCTCTTTTCTCAACTTCTTTTAAATTTCCCAAGCATTCAATAATTCTTGTAGTGTTTTTTCCATTACTTCTAAATGATTTAATCATGTAAAAATATGTATTATTTTTTGTATGTGTTATTGATAATCTCATAAATTCTTTGGTTCCTTTCGATTTTTTACTATTATACCACATACGGCAACATACGACAAGAGAAAAATGAAAATTTGACAAAAAAATTAAGTACCATCAGTACTTACAAGAATTTTTTTTGAAATTAACTGTTAAAAACCCGAGTTTTTAGATGAATTCTTTTTATCTTTTTTACAATCTTTCTTACCCATATATAGGCACCTCCATTTCTGTTTGAAATTCATTTATATTATTAGCTAAATTTGTAAATTTTATACATCTATTTATCAAATAGAATAAATTGATTTCGAAAAATCGTTGTATTTTAATTTTTATTTTGCTATAATAGAGAGGACCAGGATGGAAA
Organism: uncultured Clostridium sp.; assembly: GCA_946498265.1. GTDB lineage: Bacteria > Bacillota > Clostridia > TANB77 > CAG-508 > CAG-269. The sequence continues at coordinate 2,607 of CAMMNR010000214.1, forward strand.
ATATACCAAGTAATATAAAAAACTTTCCACTTTTAAATGATGTCATTTTTAAGAGAGTTTTTACTAAAAAAGAACAATGGCTTAGCTTAATAGCTGGCGGGAAGGAGAAAAAAATGGCATAAAAATATCTGCTTTTGAAAAATTGTCATGTAATTTGACAATCTGCTCAAATATGTTATAATTAAAAGGTGAGTAAGTTGAGTAATCGCGCATTGCCAGTGCCGAAAGGCGGCATGTGAGGAAAGTCCGGGCCCCATAGAGC
>CAMMNR010000215.1 GCA_946498265.1 uncultured Clostridium sp.
GAGAGTTTAAAGTTAACTGTGTAAAAATCAAAAATAAAAATTTGGTTTTGCACAGTTTTTTTGTGCATAGAAGGAGGAAAAAATGAATGTAAGAAAAATTGATGTAAATGAATTTCAAAAAAGGAAATTTGAAAGAAGTTTCATTTCTGTATATGTTGTGATTAAACCTATCGTAGTTGAAACAGATGATGGCATTGAACCTAAAAATTTATGTGTATTCTATGGATTTACAGCTTTAGGTGCAAGAAAAATTATCGCCATTTACTTTGAAGATACTAAAGATAATAGATTTTGGTTAAACATTTTTGAAGATTTAAAATCAAGGAACTTAAAAAATATAATGTTTTTAGTTACTCCTAAAAATAGAAATATTGAAAGATGTGCTAAAATTGTATACAATAACATTGAAGTTGTTCGTTCTCCAGAAGATATAATGAATTCTATTGATATTTTCTTCCCTACAAAGACTTCTAGGGCATTAGAAATACAACTTAAAAACTTACTTTTAGCAGAAAATATAGAAATATGTAAAGAAAAAATAGAACTTTTTAAACAAGAATATTTGCATAATAAATTAGTTCTAACTGTATTTGAAAAACAGGAAGAAGATATTTTAAAACTATATAAATTTAATGTTGATATTAGAAAACTACTTTATCAGTATTATGCTATTAGAGATATAAAAAGGCAAATAAATAAACTAAATGTACTACAGCCTTTATGCTCTGATATAACAAGTGTAGCCACAAATTTTATGCAGTATATTACTTCTTTTGAAAGAGGTTTATCCTATTCTAAAAAAGGTTGGGTTCGACTCATGAATATACTTTATGACGAATATCCTAAGAAAATGGAGGAATATTTTTAATATGAAAAAGAATAAAGAAGAAAAAATAAATAAAAAAGAAATCAATAAACGAAATATAGATAAAAATGACCCTAGATTTATGTCTCCAGAACAAAAACAAATAGTAGATTTAATTTTATCTAATAATGAGATTAAAACTGGTAAAGATGTATCTGTAGTATTTAATGAACTTAGAGGCAAAGTAATTCAAACATTACTAGAAGCTGAGATGGATGAATTTTTAGGATATAATAAAAATTCTCATGAAAGCAAAGAAAATGAAAACAGAAGAAACGGATACACTTCAAAATCTAAAAAAGTAAAAACAGATTGTGGGGAAATAACAGTTTGTCCTCCTAGAGATAGAAAGGGAGAATTCGAGCCTAAAATAGTTAAGAAAAGACAGAAAGTATTAGAAGGTTTTGATGATATTGCAATAGCAATGTACGCTAAAGGAATGACTTTAAAAGATATTAGTGATATGATAAGACAGATTTACAAAGTAGACTTAAGTATTGAAACAATTAGTAATTTAACTTCGGCAGTAAGTGAAGAAGTACAATTATGGCAAAATAGAAAATTAGAAAATTTTTATCCTTTTGTATATATTGATTGTTTGTATGCACCTGTAAAGAAAGATTTAATTAGCGAGAAAACAGCTATTTATGTTATGTTAGGCATTAATAGACATGGTCAAAAAGAAGTAATGGGAATATGGATAAATGAAACTGAATCAGCTACTTTTTGGACTAGCGTATTTGAAGAGATTAAAGATAGAGGAGTTGAAGATATATTGTTTGTATCTATGGATGGGCTTACTGGTTTAGCAGATGCCATAGAGAAAATATATCCAAAAACTAAAACTCAAAGATGTATTGTCCATATTGTTAGAAATATTTATAGTATTTTAGATAAGAAGAAAGCAAAATCAATTATACAAGATTTTAAACAAATTTATACAGCATCTAATATTAATAATGCAAAATTAGCTTATGAAAATTTTATTGAAAAATATAAAGATAATAAAAAATTAATGAAGAAAGTTAACGACTTAATAGAACATGTTTTCAGCATATTTGAATATCCTATTGAAATTAGAAAAATAATATACACTACAAATCCAATTGAAAGTTTAAATAGTTGTTTAAGAAAAGTAACTAGAGGAAAAGGATCATTTATTAGTATTGAAGCACTTCTAAAAGTTTTATACCTTAGAATAAAAGATTTAGAAAAGTCATGGTCTAAAGGAACTAGAAATTGGAATAATGTACAAAATCAGCTTATTGAATTGTTTGGAGATAGAACATTGAAATATTATACATAGAAAAAACTATATACAAATATATAGTTTTGATATATACTGTATATAGTTAATTCATAATATTAAATTTGATTTTACACACTTAACTTGAAACTGTCTTCAGTCCTACTTTATATACAAAGCTGGGCGGCTGGAATAGTTGCTGCCGGAACCGTACGGATAGCCGTTGCTGCGGTCCGACGCTGGAGAGCTAGAACCTGAACCGTTGTAATAACCGACCTCGAACAATACGACTGTTAGTGTAGTTCGCCTCTTGTGTCCATTCTCTACAATTTCCTGCTAAATCATATATATTATTTGCTTTCCATGCTTCATTTTTTCCTGATGTTTGCTTACTTCCTGAATTAGTTGCTGCTGCTCCTGTACTATTACTATAATTTCCCCAACTACTTGAATTTGTATTTACTTCTGAACTTGTTTTACCTCCTGAACTTACTAACCAACTCATTATCTCATCCCATTGATTTCCATACACCATTGTACTTTGAGCATAACTACTACTTACTATATTTGTACATGCTTTCTTTAAATAGTACCAATTTCCTGCTATATCTGCTGACAATACAGTTTGCCCTTTCTTTACTGTTGGACTAGACACAGTACCTGTTAACTCATATCTTCCTATATAAAATCCTTTATATTTCTTTATACTATTATATGTTGCTGTATATTCTGCTACCATATCATCTGCCAT
>CAMMNR010000216.1 GCA_946498265.1 uncultured Clostridium sp.
AAGTTTCTCCTAGCTGTTATTTCTTTCATTTTTATCCTCACTTTTAAGATAATTTATTAGCCTTTCCGCAACTCTTTTTATCATTACAGGCGGAACACTCATTCCACAAACATAGGCAATATTATCTGGATTATCAGATAGAAAATTGTAATCTTGTGGAAAAGTTGAAATTGAAATCATATCTTTTTTTGATAAAAATTTTTTATCGCTCCATCGTATGTTATTACAATGAGCAGTTATTGTTGGTGCGACTTGATTATCATAAACAAAACAATAATTAAAAAAAGAACTCTTACCTCGTAATTTTCTGCAAGCGTTCTCTAAATTTCTATCACCGTATTTAGCACAATTGATTAGTGTCATTAAATTATCAGAGATTTTAATAGGCGAACCTTCTTTTGTCTTTATTTCTTCAAACAAAATTGGTCTATATAAAAAAGACATATTAATACTTTCTAGATCCACATTTAATCTTGTAGCTATAAAAAATACTCTATGTCTTTTTTGTGGTATTCCCATTTGCTCGCCTTTTAAGAGCCAATGTTTTACCTTATATCCTATTTCTTGAAAATGCTTATAAATATTTTGAACATACTTCCAAGCATTCCCTTTGGTTAGTCCTTCTACATTTTCCATAACAACAAACTTTGGTTTTAATTTATTTACTGTTTCTATGAACACAAAAGACAAATCATCTAATGTTTGCTCTTTTTGTCCTTCTCTAAACTTTTTTAGTTTTCCCCAAGTTTTTTCTCTGAGCCCTGCCATAGAAAATGTTGTGCATGGTGGACTTCCATCTAAAATATCTAGTTCAAACAATTCTTTTGGTATTTGTTCGTTTGGAATTTTATTAAAATCTCTTATATCCATAACATAATTAAATTTAGGATTATGGTTAGCAAGATATATGTTATTCATTCTTTTATCTATTTCCAAACAACCAATAACATCATATCCTGCCAACTTATATCCCATAGTAGAGCCACCCCCACAAGCAAAGCAACTAAATACTTTTAGTCCATTACTTTTAGGATAATCTTTCAAGTGCCAATACCAATCATTACTTTCTTTTGTTTTGTATTCATCAAATTCGCTACCCAACAAATCAAATATAGATTGTTGCATAGCTTAACCTCACATCATTTCATCTTGTTTTATTTTTCTGTTTATTCTATCTATTATTTGATTAATACTATTTCTAAAATTATCTTCTTCTTGCACAAGTGCTTGATTAGGGTCCTTAAATCCTAAATTATCAAAATCTAAAAACTTAATATGATTATCTCTAAAATACTCTTTAAGTTCTAAATTTGCTTTTTCTCCGGCCTCGTCATTATCTAATGCAAGAATATAAACTTTATTTTTATTCTTTTCTATATTTTTAAATTTTTCAATATTACAAGTGCTTCCTAGTGCAATTGAATTTGCATTAACAGTTTCAAAACTTAAACAATCAAACTCTCCCTCACAAATAAAACAAAAAGGGATATTATTTACTAGCGCATTTTTATTAAAAATATCAGTATGACTTCCTTTTGATTTATAATATCTCACATTACCTTCATTTGAAATATTGCGTGCTGTGTAACTATTATCTGTTATTGGTATAACAATTGCGTTTAATCCACCAGCAATAAAGTCAAATTTGTTATAACCCAAATTAAATTTATCAATTGTTTTGTCACTAATTTTTCTTGCTCTTAAATATTCTCTCGCTTGCTTATTTCCTTTAAGTTTTTTATGCCAATAGTTGTATGCTTTATTGTAGTCCTTGTTTTCTTTCTCAATTTTATCTTCTTCGACAATCTTTTTTATTTGTCTAGGTGTTATCTTTTGTCCGTGACAAAAATATTGTAAAGCTCTGTTAAATGCTTCTTTTGGACCTACATTTTCAATTGCACATATTGCGTCAAATAAGTTATAACATTCATCACAACCAAAACAATATACTTTGTTGTCATCATAGTATTTCATAGACGCATTTACATCTCTATGATTTGGATTTATGCAATTAAACATTCTACTTGTATTAATATTATGACTTTCTAAATAACTTCTTAAATTACTTTTCAAATTTTCATAGTCTAAACTATTCAACTCATTTCCTCTTGATTTTTCAATTTTCTTTGTGTTTTTCTTCTATCTTGAATTTCAAAGTAAAAGAAGTCATTTAAATCATCTCTTGTTAAATCATAGTCTGTTTTCATAAATCTCCAATAAAAAGTTTCTAAAATCTTATCTTTTGGAAAATCACTTCGTCTGTATTTTTGACCATCATTCATCAAATATCCACATAAATTTTCCATTGCTTGTATTTCATAAGAATTGTCATATATTTGATTTTTAGATAGTTTTAGAGTTTCATTTTTGTAATTATCAATTTCGGATTGTAATTCAGAAACAAAATCATTAAATTCTTTATCTCTCATTTTTACATCTCCTCATCATAATTTCGTTTTCTTTTTTGTTCTCTCTGTTTTTTCTTGTTTTCTCCTATCTCTTTTAAAATCCTTTGCACTCTTTTGTAGTGTTCTTTATTGTATTTTTCTTGTTTCTTGATATAGACATCAAGGTCCTTCATATCTTTTTCTTGCAATTCATACTTAATTCCACAATCACAAGAAATAAATTGCATACCACAAGCTGGACATCTTTCTATATCGCACATATCTAAATGCTTTTCACCAACATGAACACCACAATCTCCACAAGTTGGATTTT
>CAMMNR010000217.1 GCA_946498265.1 uncultured Clostridium sp.
CAAAATTTTCATCTATATTTGTAATATCTTTTACAAATTCTTTTTTATTACTCATATTAACTCCTCCTAAAATTTAAATTTATCATTTATTTTCAAATTCTATCACACCCTTTACGGGATTTGGAGCCTCTTGTTTTTTTTCTATATAGTCATTATTTATATTTTGATTGTTTATCTTTTCTGGATTTTCTACTTCTTTTTCTTCTACTAATTCGTCTATCACTATTTGTCTGTTTGCATCTAATTTATATTTTGGAAGTTCTGGTAAATCTTTTAAAGATGTATATCCAAACATTTTTAAGAATTCTTTCGATGTTTTGTATGACATTGGTTTTCCTGGTAAATCTGTTTTTCCTGCTTCTTCTATTAATCCATATTCTAATAATTTATATACAACTGCATCAGCTGAAACTCCACGAATCGCTTCTATTTCTGCCCTAGTAATCCTTGGGTTATATGCAACTATAGATAATGTTTCTAATGCTGCATTTGATAGATTTGGTCTTGTTCTTTTGTCTATTATTGGATATATGTAATTGTAAAGTTCTTTTTTTGTACATAATTGATATCCATCATCTATTTCAATTAATTCTATTCCTCTATTTTCTTTTTTATAGTCTTCTTTCATCATTTCTATTATATTTTCTATTTCTTCTTTTGATATTTCTAAATTTAGTACTAATTCATCTTTTGATATTATTCTTCCAGATGAAAAAAGCATTGCTTCTATTATCCCTTTTATTTTTTCAGTTTCCATTTGTTCACTTCCTCATATAACTTGTTTATAAATAAGCCATTTTCTTTTTATATTATATATTTTTATTTATATTATTTTTTTATTTATAATGTGTATATTATTTCACAAATCTATCATTATGTCAATTATTTTTTGATTTTTCTTGCACTTTGTTTTTGTATATGTTATATTATTTTTAGAAATTATATTGAATAAATTTATTGAACAAATTAGAAAGCTATTTGCTTTCACTGGATATTAAATTTTTTTATATTTCTTGAAGCAATATACTGCTTGGATTGGAGGTATTTATGGATAATAAAAAGTTGGAGGTTGTTTCTGGTGATGGTTCTAATTTAGATATTTCTCCTGTTCATGAACATTTGACTGCTGGTAAACCAAATACTAAAAAACCTAAAAATATTGTTGTTCCTAAGGAAAATTCTAAAGATAAGGATTCTAAATCAGATGAAAATTCTAGTGATAAAGAACAATAGCAGGATTTAAAATGATATAAACAAAAAATGTTTATATCATTTTAAATCCTAAGTCATGGTTCACGCTCCAAATTTATGGAATAAATTTGTCTGCAACTTATATCAAAGCGATTTTATTATAGATATTTATATGGAATTATTTTATTTTTTTCGTCTAAATTTATAATTTTATCATACATACATACAATTCCGCCTTCTCCAATTTGCTTAATATTTTCAAGTACTTTAAAATTGTCTATCATATCTTTTGAAGGTTTTGCTGTTTTCTTAATTTCTATTGGATAAAGTATATTATTTTGTTCGATTATTAAATCTATTTCTCTTTTTTCCTTGTCTCTGTAGAAATATACTGGTGGTCTTAGTTCTCCGCTATTGTAATAGCTTTTTATAATTTCTACTATTACGTAATTTTCAAAAAAGTTTCCTGCCATTGTTCCAGTTTCTAATACTTCACTAGTTTTCCATTTTGTTAAATAAGCCGCTAAACCTGTATCTAAGAAATAAACTTTAGGTGTTTTTATTGCTCTTTTCATAATATTATTATAATATGGCTCAAGTATATATATAATATTAGATGCTACAAGAATAGACAACCACCTTTGAGCTGTTGGTATAGTTATACCAACTTCATTTGCAATACTATTTAAATTTAATAGTTGACCTATTCTACTTGCTAATGCTGTCATAAATTTTAGAAAACTAAGCGTATCACCCACTTGAGTTAAACTTCTTACATCTCTTTCGATATATGTGCTTACATACATTGCATAAAACATATCAACATCGCTTTCATCACGATATAACGCTGGCATTGCTCCTTTATGAATTATATTCCATATTTCATCATAAGGAATTTCTTTTTCATATTTTTTTCTTTTATTTAGATATTCTTCTGTTGGAAGAAATGGTTCATTAAAATCTATACTTTTAATTTCTCTAAGACTTAATCCTAATAGATTAACAATTCCTATTCTTCCTGCTAGACTTTCACTAACATTTTTCATTAAATCAAATTGTTGTGAACCTGTTAGATAGAATATTGCTTTCTTATCAGTACTATCCACTTCCATTTTTATATATCTTAATAAATTAGGTGCATATTGAATTTCATCAATTATGATTGGAGGTTTATTTGCTTTTAAAAATAATTCAGGTTCTTCAACTGCTGATTGATTTAAAAGCATATCATCTAATGTTATATAATTGATGTCTGGTTTTATATTTTTTAGCATTGTGGTCTTTCCTACTTGCCTTGCACCTGTTATTAATATGCTTTTAAACATTTTTTCTTGCTTTTTTATTACATTTTCAGCTAATCTTTTTATATATTTCATACTCACATCTCCTGACTATTTTAATATTTAATATTATTATAGTCGTTTTATTGTGATTTGTCAATTATTTTACACTAACTAAAAAATCATATGCTTCTACATAATCAGAAGTTGTTGATATATTTAATTGAGTTGTTGCAC
>CAMMNR010000218.1 GCA_946498265.1 uncultured Clostridium sp.
CTTGAGGAAAGAAGTGTCCCTTTAATACAAAATCTTTTTCTAAATTCCGATTTGGGTCTCCTAAATCTTTTGAATGAATAGTCCTTATTTTATTTGTCTTCTTTTTTATTATTTGTGATTTTGCCTTTAGTATTCCACGATGCTTTTTCATTAATCTGACCTCCATCCTACAAAATATAAATATTGCTATTAGCATCATAAGTATTATAGCAGGTTATTTTAAAAATTTAAATAACCTGCTATAAATTTTATTATTAATATTATTTTATTTACGCATTTTTACCACAGCAATTCTTATACTTTTTACCCGAACCACATGAAGTAGCTGCTTATGTATTATCAATATATTTAATATTTATAATATTATTGATATTTCAGGCTTTTTGAGGACTAAGTAACATTAAAATTATCAATATTATTAGTATTATTTTTATTATAAATATCATTTTTCTGTGGACAAATCGTGGACAATGTCAACATCCGTTTACCACACTCATTATATTCTATTACCAAATATAATCAAATGTATAAATTATCTTTTTATACATTATTCGTTCTTATTATATTATTTTTTTAAACAATAGTCAATGAGTAAGAAAATTACAAGAAATCATAAGAAAATTACAAGAAATCATAAATCAATTTTATATTTAATTATTTCTTTTATGGTTTTTGATTGTATTATGCTGTCATATATATCAGTTGCATATTTGCGAGATTCTTCTGTGCTTGATATGTAAAAATTTTCTGTTGTTTCGATATTTTTATGTCCTAAAATATCTGCAACATCTCTGATTTCAACTCCATTTTTTAATATTTTAGTTGCATAACTTCCTCTTAAATCATAAAACCTACTCTTAATTCCTAATTCATTACGAATAATCTTAAATGGTGAACGAGTTATATCTGTTCCTGTATAAGTCCCATCTTCTTTAGTAAAAACTAAATCTATATCGTTTTCATATTTTTCGTTAGGATTATTTTTTACTATTCGCATTTCTTTTATTTTGCCAGAAGTATTTTTTACATATTCAATATGGTAATAGACATATCTATCTCCATAAAGTTTTTTCAAATAATCTTGTTTATTTTTGTAATTTCGCAATGCAAACAATAAAGTATTGCTTATATGAATTTTCCTTGTTCCTGATTTAGTTTTTGTGCTTCCCAAAAACCATCTTCCCTTATCATCTTTTGGTTTATCATATACATTGTGCTTAATATTTATAGTTCCGTTACTAAAATCTATATCGTCCCAAGCTAATGCACATACTTCTCCTGTTCTCATTCCTGTATAACAAGCTGTTAAGAACACACAAGTAAATGTATCGTTATCTTTAAATTTGTTTAATATTTTATCTATTTCTTCTTGAGTATATAAATGTTTTATATTTTCTTGCATTTTGTCGAATCGTGGCAATCGTAAATCTCTAGCAGGATTATACTTTATAAATCCATAAATATTACAAGCATCTCTAAAAGATCCTTTTAGTACCTTTAAAATATTTTTAAAATATGCTGGTGCAAAATTATTTTCTTCACAAATTTCAGTTATAAATGAATTAAGTTTTACACTTGTCAATGTTGATAATCTATATTTGCCTAATTTAGGAACTATGTGATTTTTTATTATATTCTTATATGCTTGTATTGTGTTGTATTTTAAATTTATTTTACAATAATTTTCTAACCAATAATCTAAATAATCAGTATATGATATATTACATTCTTTAAATGGAATACCTGCGTTCAAATATTCCGTATATGCTTTATTTCCTTCTTCTTGTGCCTCTGCTTTTGTTTTGAATCCCGATTTTGTTATCCATTTTCGCTTTCCTTTTGCAGGAGCTATTTCAAATTGATATTGATATACTTTACCTCTCTTTTTTATATTTACATTAGCCATTATATATTATCATCTCCTACATTAGCAGTTAACTTTTTAATATTTGTCAAATCTGAAAGATCATTTCCTTCGTTTTCAATCAAAAATTTTTCTAATGTAGATTTTAATATTTTTGTACTTCCAAGTTTTAAAGCAGGTAGGTAACCTTTTTCTATTAAAGTGTATATATAGTTAGGACTAGAATGTAAAATTTTAGCCACTTCTTGAACTGTATAAATTAATCTTTCACTCATTATTATCATTTCCTCTCCAAAATAAAAAAGTCAGCATTTGCCAACTTTTTATTTTTCTTTATTTAATAAAATTTCTGCATATTTTTCTGCCTCTTTTTTAGAATGTAATTCTTGTAAAGGCTCATAAAATATTTGCATATTTTTTATATTTACTTCATTTGCAGAATTTAGTAAATTATGTAATGCAATTAAACCGTATGAAACAACTTGTTTCCAATTATATATTTTTCTCTCCATCATAACCTCCAAAATTATTTTTTATTTATTTTCTTTTCTTGATATTCATTCAAATATTTAATCTGTTCTTCATCTTCTAATTCTTGTTCTTCTGGGGTTTTTTTACTCCCACCTATAATAATTAGAATTAAAGGTAATCCAATTAATATAAACATTAATATAGCCATTGAAATAATATCTAACATTTCTTTTGCCTCCGATTTTCTAATTAGGGCTATTGGGGGAATAGCCCTAATTTAGATATTTTTCTTTTTTACTTTTTCCCATTTGTTAGACTGCTATTGTTTCTAGCAACATTGGAATTTCACCAACCAGAACTCTGGCTTG
>CAMMNR010000219.1 GCA_946498265.1 uncultured Clostridium sp.
CGCAACTCCACGCAGGCACAATCCATAGTATTTCCATAGTAGGGAATGATTTTCTTCGTTTCCTTTCCTGATTTTCTTATAAGTTGTTTATTATCATTATCTTTGCAAGAAATTTAAAATATCAAGTATGACAGTTATAGTTTTAGGAGCTGGAGTAGATGCAACATCTGGTATCGAAATGCCATTGACAAATGAACTTATTCCTCAAATTAATGATTTTATAAAAAATGATGGACGAGAAATAGATGAGAAGCTACGTAATATTATTCCATCATTAAGATTTCATTTTGACAAACTTATAAAAGATACAATAGAAAGATTTGTACAAGATTTTGGTAGAGAAATTACTAGAATTAAAGAGGGGGTACAAACTGTTCTTACTAATGATAACACATTGAGTCCTGAAAACCAAAAAATGGGTCAATTGATTGTTGCTATTATGAATAAAGTAGAATCAATGAAAACAGGGGCTACATTGGACCAAGAAACTGCTGAATTAATTGAAGAGGTTTTTGGAGAAAACTTTGCCGTTACAGATGAATCAATTATCGATTTTTCAAAATTAGTATATACTGACACCTTTAAAAGTGTTATGAGACAGATTTTGGAAAGAAGTATGCAAGAGCCTAATCATCCTATATTAAAACACGTATATCATAATTTATTAGATATTGAAGATTTGTTGATGAATTATTTTATCGGTTTTTATATAGACAAGCCAGCATCTATAAAAAATTACATTTATATATCATGGATGTTGTGGGTATATTTAAAAAAGAAGGAAAATGATATATATACAACATATAGTGAACGAATGCATGAGTTTCCCGTATATTCTAAGATTCCGGGAGATTGGCAGATTGTTACTTTTAACTACTCTTCATTTGCATATTTCTTTACAAAAGAAAATGACTATCCTGCATTATATTTTCATGGTAATTTGATGAATTATGTAGATATTCAGAATAAAACAGAAATAAAAATTGAAGATCAAGAATATTGCTCATTAGATATTATTTCATTTATTGAAAACCAATTAACTCCCAATATAAACTTTGAGGAGGATAATATAAAGTATCCTATTCCTGAGTTTTTGCCACCAATAAAAATTAAACCTGTGCTTTCTAAGACCTTTATTCAAACATGGTATAAAGCAGAGCAAAAAATGAAAGAAGCTGACAAAATTATTATTGTAGGTTATTCATTCAATAAATCTGATGAGCACTTTAACAGTATATTACATGAATGTATATCTAAACCTATATTTATTATTGATACAAATGTAGACAACGTAATAAAGAAGATGGAAAAATTGTATGGATTTTCTTCTAATTCTTATATGTCTATAAGTATCCAAGGTCATTCGGCAAAGAGAAAATCACAATTAACTATAATTCAAGCTAATGCTCATGAAATTAATTTTCAGGAACTGTAAACGAATAGAATATATTATTTTAGGCATAACCATATTACTATTAATTTATGCTGCAATAACTTTGATTATTCAAACTGGTTTAAGTTGGTTATTTGATGCAGATTATTTGGATAAATATGGTTCATTTCTGGGTGGCATAGCAGCCTTTATAAGTATTTATTATTTATATCAGACTCTGAAAGAACAAGGAAGGCAGTTTCAAATTCAAAATTTTGAAAGCAAATATTTTGAATTGATAAAATTTAATAGAGAAAAAGCTAATTCACTGCTCAATAAAAATCCTAATCAGGATTTGTCTATTGAGTTTATGGAGTTCTTTGTTAAACAGATTGAAGAGGCTATAGTAATTGTAGATGAGATTATTAGTGGTGCAGAAATTGATACTGTATACGCTGATATTAATGAATTCAATAAAGACCAAAATAAATGGAAAGAGTTGTTAAAAGAGCGTACCATTATTAATATTAGTTTTTTGATTGTTTTCTTTGGCGTAAAGAAATATGGATACAATCTTTTGAAAAATAGGTATCTGAAAAAATACAATGAAGATGTCATAAATGATATTTTAAAAAGTTTTCGTTTAAGGATAAATGGCAGTAACAATATAGCAATATATCATGGTCCTATTGAATATTCAAATATTATAAATAATGACAACAAATATTACACAGGATTTCAACATGAAAGTGGTAATTATTTTAGAACACTATTTCAGTGCGTAAAATATGTGAATAAGCAACGGTTTTTACATTATATGGAGAAATATGAATATATAAAGATTTTAAGATGTCAGATGTCTAATACAGAAGAAAAGTTATTATTCTATGATACAATAAGTGATTTAGGGGCTGAATGGGAGTATAATGCCAACAATATAAATGATAAACTTATTACAAAATATAATTTCATTAAAAATATTCCATTGGGGGAAGAAGATAAATATTCTCCTATAAAATTTTATCCCAATATAAATTTTGAAGCTTCTATAACAATTCCAAGAGAAAGAAGTATTTTAGAAGCAAAATATACTTAACCAGTTACAGCACATATTGTTACTAACAGTATTATAAAAGCTATACATTGAAAAATATATAAATCAATAGACATGAATAAATTTTGTGCACTAACAGGAGAAGTAACTGATTTAAAAGCCTCACATATCATACCAAAATTCTTTTATGCTGATTTAAAGAAAAAAGGAGGCTGCTATTTTCGTTCTACTTATAATCCTAAATTAGAGCATAA
>CAMMNR010000220.1 GCA_946498265.1 uncultured Clostridium sp.
ATGAAGTTGTTTGAATTAGATGGGGAAGAGGATAGTCCAGATATAGATTTTTAAATTATGGTTTTATAAAAAAATAAAAAAAATACTGTACTTTTTTCAAAATTTAGTGTATAATTTTAATAGATAAATGAATAATATATATTATAAATAATATTATTTATATTGGTCTCACAAGGACCAAACCCGTGTAGACGCAGAGCGTCGCAGGAAGCCATTCTTGAGTGAATGGCTTTTTATTATAGTCTTTTATTTTTCAATTGCCTTATAATTCCTAAAATATCTTTTACACTAAAAAAGTATTTTTCAGCTTTAGTAAGGGAAATGTTATGGTTATGCTTATATACTATTTTATCTATAAAAGTTAGCATATCAGAAACTTGAAACAGTCTTTTCTCTTTATGATCAAATTCAATTCTATGCTCAACATTATTTTTAGTAATTAATAATGTATCTATAATTGCTCCTAATGCTTCTTGGCCATTGTCATAATAAACAACGACTTTTTCAAACTGATTCATATAATCACTGATAGATTCAAAAAATTTATTCATCTCAATGGCCAATTCTCTATTTAATTGAGTTTTACTATTTTTAAATCTTTTATCAATTATGATAGTATGTATTTTTACTTTAACTCTTTTTGAAAAGTAGAATATAGCCCAGAATATATTTTTTCTTTGTTCAAGTTTCAAAGAAGAATAATCACCTCTCTTTGCAACTAAGTCTGCAAGATGTATCATACCATCATAATTAGCTTTTTTTAATCTATTATTTAAATATTCTAAATCATTAACTATTGAATCATCACTTTCATGTATTGTAAAAGAAACTCCATATAAATCTGAACTTCCGTCTACAAATCCAAAGTCTCCACTTTCGTCAATAAATATGTTTAGTCTTCGTTTTATATTAATCACCTACTTTGTTTCTAATAGTATTAAACAATATTTATATATTGTTTAATGTAATTTTTGATTTTTTTCAATTGAATAGCAACCTTTTTGACTACTTTTGGTAATAAAAATATACTTTCAATTTCAGTTACTTTAGGTATATAAATATTTCTTTTTCTTTAATAAATTTTTAAGTATCAAAATAGGTAGAAAATTTTTGGTAAAAGCAGACTGCTTGAAAGATTTTTTAAGTCATAAAAGAATTATGGCAAAGTAAAAAGAAAGAAGACCTAAATATGCAACATTTAAATCTTCTATAATAAACAGGAAATGCCCTATTCAAATAGTTTGTAAAATTATTATACTACCAAAATAAAAACAGAGCAAGGCATTTCCTCAAAAAATATGAAAAACTGGAGAAGTATTATTTATAAAAGATTAATATAAGAAATTTGTTTAAAAAATTCCTTATTGTAAATAATTACAGTAAGGAGTGTGATTTTTGTGAATTCATATTGGATGGATACTGTAAAAGAAGGAAAGGAATATGAAAAATTAAAAGAGAATATGGAGACTGATATATGTATAATAGGCGGAGGAATTACTGGCATAAGTACGGCTTATAATTTAGCTAGAAAGCAGTTAAAAATTACTGTAATAGAGAAAGGAAAAGTAGGGAGTCAAACAACTGGAAAAAGTACTGCTAAAGTTACAAGTCAACATGGATTATTTTACAAATATTTAAAAGATTCTAAGGGCATAGATTTTGCCAAGTTTTATTATGAAGCAAATGAAGAGGCTATAGAAAATATAAGAAAAATTATAGAAAGAGAGAATATAGGATGTGATTTTGAAAAACAATCTGCATATGTTGTAGCTACTAAGCAAGAGGAAATTCAAAAAATAAATGATGAGGTGGAAGTTGTAAGAGAGTTTGGTGGAAATGCAAGATATGTAGAAAAAGAAGAAATTAGCAAAAAAGTGCCAGAATTAAATCCTCTTGCTGCTATAGAGTTTGAAAATCAAGCTCAGTTTAATTCGTATAAATATGTTACTAAACTTGCGGAAGTATGCGAGAATTTGGGCATAAAAATATATGAAAATACTAAAGCTGTTGATATAAAAAAAGAGGATGATTATTATATTATAGAGATAGAGGAAGGATGCTTAATAAAATGTAAGCATTTAGTAATTACAACTAAATATCCAATAGTAAATGTGCCAGGTTTTTATTTTATGAAAATGTATCAGTCTACAAGCTATGGTATATCTATGCATGTAAAAGAAAAACTTTTTGATGGAGTTTATATAACTTCGTCAAGTCCAAAAATTTCTCTAAGGATGGCAAAAGCGGATGATTATGTTTTAATAGTGGTAGGTTCAGACAATAAGACGGGAGAAAATATAGATTTAACAAATTCATATAAAAATTTAGAAAATATTGCAAAGAAAATGTATCCAGAGGGAAAAGTAGAGAATTATTGGAACACGGAGGATTGTATTACATTAGATAAAATCCCTTATATTGGTAAATATTCTACAATGTGGGAAAATGCTTATGTAGCAACAGGTTTTAATAAATGGGGCATGACTACTTCTAATGTTGCTGCAAATATAATTGCAGATATGATACTAGGAAGAAAAAATAAATATGAAAGTGTTTTTGTATCTACTAGAGTTGAACCTGTAAAGAATAGACAAGAGGTTGGAAATATGCTTAAAGAAACAGTAAATTCACTTGTGATTAAAAAGTTTGTATTACCAGAAAAAGAAA
>CAMMNR010000221.1 GCA_946498265.1 uncultured Clostridium sp.
TTTTTAGCTTTTCTTGTTGCTAACTTTTCAATATAATATCTTCTAATCATTGCTAAATTATTAAACATTCTACCTACGAAAACAACAATTGCAGCTAAGTATATATCTACATTTAATTTTTGTCCTAAAAATGTTAATAATATTGATAATATTGCGTTTCCAAAAAATCCAGATACAAAAATTTTTAAGTCAAAATTCTTTTTTAATGTAGCTGCTATACCTCCAAAAACTGAATCTAATGCTGCTATTATTGCTATTGCTAAATATCCAGAGTATGTATATGGCACTATTGGAGCATAAATTCCTATTATAGCCCCTAACATACATCCTACAATAATTGCTATAAATACCATTATTTTTCCTCCTCTATATTTATATATTTAGTACTCATATCTCCACTATATTTTAATATATCTATTCTTTTTCTTGTTTCAAAACTTACTGTTTTCCCACTACTTGTATATTTATCTATAAATCCACTGTCTTTTAAACTAAGAACACTAGATAAGTATGTTATATTACCTATTGCTTTTACTACATAAGGTGAAGAAATTCTTTGTTCACTTCCAATTATTATATAAGAATTATCTATAAATGCTATTTCTGTGTCATTTGTAATTCGTATATCATTAATCGAAATAGCTTCTGCTCCTCCATATTTAAGTTCATTTATTAGTACTATTAAGTCTGATGCTTTTATTTTTTGCTGTTCATTATCAGATAATGTGACTACTACGCCTTCACCATATACATCAGTTTTTCCTAATAACATATTAGACTCTTGTAATTCTTGATCTACTAATTCTGATGCTTCTTCATTTTTATCTAATTTGCTTTTATACTCATTAATACTTTTTTGAGTTTCTTCTAATTTTGTATTTGTTTCTTCATACTTTGTTTTCCATTCAGAAATAGCTGTTCTTAATTCTGATTCTCTCATATTCTCTATTGCTGTAATATCTGTTTCTTCAATTGTTTTAAATTGCATAAACATTACTGTAAAGAGTACTAAGCACATTAATCCTACTATAATAGTCATTATTATTTTGTTTTTCTTCATTTATTAAATTTCCTTTCTAAATAACTAAAAATAATTAATCATTATTGTGTACATATTTATAACTTATAACTCCATCATATTTTTCTATTGTTACTTCATCTAAGTATTCAATATCTACTAAAACCCCATCATTTTCCATTATTTCTAAATATCCTCCTGGCATTGTTAATGAACCAGAAAACAATGCTTGTGAACCAATTGCTTTAATTTCAAAAGGTGATGATATTTTTTGTCCATTTACTTTTATAACTGTCCCTTCACATGTAATTGCTGTTGTAGAAACTATTCTTTGTCCATTTATAGATATAGCTTCTGCATCTGCATTTTTTAATGCATTAACAATTTCTAATAAATCATTATTGTGAACAATTCTACTACTTGGATTAACCATTGACATCAAGTCATTTGAAGATGCTTTATTATCTGTTAAAGTAATTTTTATTCCCTGTCCCTTTACTTCTGTTAAACCTAACAATATATTATTTTCTTTTATTTGTTCTTGCTTAGCTAATGATGTAGCATCATCCTGAGAAGCTGATTCTCTAACTTCCTTTAGTTCATCCTCTGCTTTTCCCAATTCGTAATATGCATTATCATATTTTTCCTTCCATTTTAGTACTTCATCTCTTAATCCATTTTCTGTAAAAGATTGTGATACTGTAGTATTTGCTCTCCATATTGTTTTGATTTGAATAAATATTGATACTGTAAGGATCATACACATTAACCCTAAAGTTATACTAATTTGTTTTTTGTTCATTTTCCTCTCCTTCTACACTTTTTTTCTAAATACAGATCCCTTACTTAAATCTGTGTTAACTAAAATTTCTCCTTCTACATTCTTTTCATTTTCTATAATTTCTACTATATGCAACATTTTAGTACTTAAGTTTGAAGTATCCCCTAATTGAACTGTTTTCTTTTCTTTTTCTAACCTTAGAATATAATTTTGTTTGTCTTCAATATTAATTTCTGTTATTAAGCTTCCTATTGATTGGCTATTGGCAGCTTCCATTATTTTTAATATTTCTTCTAACTTTTGTAAATCTTCTTCGCATAACCTATTTCCTTCATGTATATCTTGCTCTTGTGTTTTTATACCAGTTAATATTGGCAAACTTAATTTTTTCTCTGCTATTTTTAACATATATCCTTGATTATTTAAATAAACATATGCATTTCCAAACTTTATCATGAATGTTTCTTTTCTTTCTTTAACTTCTATATTTATTGTATCTGGTAGATCTCTACTTATTTCCACAGAATCTATATACGCATTTTCTTTTATACTATTTTTAGCTCCTATTTTATTTATACTAAAAATATTATCATCAGTATGTATTCCAGAAAGGCTTATTATTTCTTCTTTTGCAATCTTTTCATTTCCAGTTACATTTATATTTTTTATATTAAATATAGGTGAAAGTAGAAAATAAACCATTCCTCCTAATATTATTAATATTAGGCTTGTACATTTTACAACTTTAAGTCGTCTTTTTCTCTTTTTTATTTTTTGCTCTTGTTCTTTTGTAATTTTCTTTGTTTTTACCTGCTTAAATTCACTGTTTCCACTTTTTTTCTGTGGAATATTTTTCTTTTTTT
>CAMMNR010000222.1 GCA_946498265.1 uncultured Clostridium sp.
CTTTGGCAACAATAGGGAAAAAAAACCCCGTCCCCAAATTCCCTATCTACCTCCCTTAATAAAAAACTTGCAAAATTCGCCAAAATGTAATAAAATATGCAAAGAAAAATGGAGGTACAAAGTGAACACAGAAAAAGAAATAGAAGAACAAAAAACATACATAAACAAAGTAAAAGAAATAAATAAAGGAAAAAACTTGAAATACACAATACTTACAATGGGATGCCAATTAAATGAAAATGATTCAGAAAAAATCTGTGGAATGACAGAAGAAATGGGATATACAAAAACAGATAATCAAAATAATGCGGATTTGGCAATATTTAATACATGTTGTGTAAGGGAAAATGCGGAAGATAAGCTATTTGGTAAATTAGGAGAATTAAAAAAATTAAAAGAACAAAAAGGAATAATAATAGCTATTGGTGGATGTATGATGCAAGAAAAACATATTATAGATAAAATAAAAGAAAGTTATCCTTTTGTAGACATAGTATTTGGAACACATACATTACACAAATTCCCTGAAGATTTATATAAATCAATACAAGAAAAAAGAAAAATTGAAGATATTATAGACATAGATGGTGAGATATATGAAGGATTACCAATAAAAAGAGATAGTAATATAAAAGCATCTGTTACAATTATGAATGGATGCAATAATTTTTGTAGTTATTGTATAGTTCCATATGTAAGAGGAAGAGAAAGAAGCAGAAATCCAAGAGATATAATAAATGAAGTAAGAGAACTAGCAAAACAAGGATATAAAGAAATAACTTTACTTGGGCAAAATGTTAACTCATATTTAAGAGTAGAAAAAGAAAAGAATATAGAATTTGAAGAATATGAAGGAGTAAATTCTTTTGCTACTTTATTAATAGCTATAAATAAAATAGATGGAATAGAAAGAATAAGATTTGTATCACCACACCCAAAAGATTTTACAGATGATGTTATAGATGCAATAGCAAAATGTGAAAAAGTTTGTAAATTAGTTCATTTGCCATTACAATCAGGTAATACAAAAGTTTTAAAAGAAATGAATAGAAAATATACAAAAGAACAATATTTAAATCTAGTAGAAAAGATGAAAAATAAAATACCAAATTTAACTTTGTCAACAGATATAATAGTAGGATTCCCAAGTGAAACTGACGAAGAATTTGAAGATACATTAGATGTTGTAAGAAAAGTAAAATTTGAACAAGTATACATGTTTATATATTCAAGAAGAGTAGGAACACCAGGAGATAAAATGGAAAATCAAGTTCCAGATGATATAAAACATGTAAGGTTTGATAAGTTAAAATCATTAGTTGAAAGCCAAATAGAAGAAAATAATAAAAAATATATAGGTACGATACAAAAGGTTTTAGTCGAAGGAGAAAGTAAAAACAATAAAGAAATGTTAACAGGAAGAACAGACAGCAATAAAGTTGTTATTTTCGAAGGAAGCAAAGATTTAATAAATAAAATTATAAATTTAGAGATAGTTTCTGAGCATATGTGGTATTTGAAGGGAAAGAAATTTTAAAAATACAAATAAGGAAAGTGATTGGATATGGATTTTGGATTACCAAAAGAAGTACTAGAACAAATAAAAGAAGTAGTAAATAAAAACGAAAAGTATAAATTTAAGATATTTGGTTCAAGAGCCAAAAATACATATAAGAAAACATCAGATATTGATATTGCTGTTTTCGAAAACGTAGATAAAGAAGATGAGTATAAAATAAGGAATGAATTTGATTTATTGGATATAATATATAAAATAGATTTAGTATTTATAAATGAACATATTAAGCCGAAATTTTTAGATGAAATAAATAAGGAAGGAGTTGAAATATAATGAAAAGATTTGAAGAAAGAAGACAAGATTTAATAAATGCTACAAATAGACTAAAAGAAGTTTTGAATGAAGAAGAAAATGAAATAATGGTAGATGCAACATTACATAGATATGAGTTTACATTTGAACTTGCTTGGAAAACACTAAAAGATTATATGGAATATTTAGGTATAACAATCAATACAGGGAGTCCAAGAGAAGTAATAAAAGAAAGTTTTGCACATGGATTAATCTCTGATGGAGAAGTATGGATAAAAATGATGCTCGCAAGAAATTCATTATCACACTTATATGATGAGGAAACATCTAGACAAGTATATGATGAGATAAAAAATGAATATATATATCAAATAGAAAAGCTTGTAGAAAAATTAAGAAATGCTAAGTAGAATATGTAAAAAGGGTGAAATGAATGGAAAAAGCAAATCAAAAATACGAAAAAAGTGGTATAAATAAGAACACAGATAAAGTATTATTTGATGATGAATATTATGACAAAATAGATGAAATAGAACGTATATCAGACGAAGAATTTTTTTCAGATTTAATAGCAACAGAACATTTAGATTTTTCACGGAAAAGAATATTTAACTTTTAGAAGTTAAATAATGAAGGATTTAAAGAAAAATATGTTTTTATTTACAGAAAATGAAGAGAGAGTACAGAAAGTAGAATATTTAAAGCAAAAAAGAAAAGAATTAAAACAACAATTTGAAAAAGATGAAGAAGAAAGATAATGAAAGGAAGCAAACTATGGCAGAAAAACAACAATTTTCACCAATGATGCAAAGGTATCTTGAAACAAAA
>CAMMNR010000223.1 GCA_946498265.1 uncultured Clostridium sp.
AGACTGATTTTTTTTGAATCTCAAATCATCACCAAAGAAATAATAAATATCATAATAACCTGCAATTCTGGAACCAATTCTTTCTTCATAATTATTAAAAATTTCATTTATATTTAAATTTGTAGATATTATTGTTTTTGTAATTTTATTATTTAAATTTAAAATTCTTGTATTAATGATAGTAAAAAGTTCACTTAATTTCATACTATTTAAATTCTCAGTTCCTAAATCGTCTATTATTAATAAATCAGTTTCTAATACAGATTTATTGATATTATTCAAATAATTTTTTGATTTACTCATCTTATAATCTATTACGCTTTCAAGCAATACAGGAGCTGTTTGATAAAGAACAGTTTTTCCTTTTTTTAATAATTCATTAGCTATACAGTTAGACATAAAACTTTTACCGTAAACCAGTATTTCCTGTAAATAGTAAATTTTTTGTTTCTGGATTATCAAAATTTTCAACAAATTTAATACAGCGATTTTTTATATTTCTAATATTTTGTCTTGGAGAAATATTATATTTTTCAATATTAATTTCATCAGAAAAAATATTTTCATTAAATGTTGAAAAATTTTCTTTATCTAAATTTGACATATTAGATTTATTAAATGATATATTTAATAATTTTTGTTTTAAACAATTACACATTTCTGATTTATAATTATTTTTAGTAATATATCCTGTATCATTACATAATTTACATTCATAATTAGGTTTTAAATAATCAATATTTAAATTATTATTTTTTAAAAGTTTTATTTTTTTATTATTTAATTCTTGTATTTTAGATTTAAAATTTTCAATAGAACTTTTATTATTTAATAAAATATTTTTGGCAGTAGATATTGCTAAATTATTTAGTTCACTTTCAATGTTTCCTAATTCAGGAATATCATTATATAATTTTTCTTTTCTTTTTTCTAAATCTAATTCTGCTCTAATTTTTTTTTGTTCATATTCTTTTAATAAGTCATCTAAAATTTCTTTAGGCATTTATTCCTCCTTACTTATATTATTAGCATACAAAAATTCTAAATTATCATATTTTCTCTGTTCGTAATTAGCTTTATTAACTGAGGATTTAAGTTCTTTGGCATTTTTAGTTTGTTTTTTTCTTTGCTCTATAAAAGCATTTACTTCTGATACTGTTTTAAGATTTCTATCATGCCAATCTGTTATAATATTATTTATATATTCAAAAGTTGGGTTTTGCTTCATAGTTGTTCTTTTTAATGCAATTTCTATTATATTCATATCATATCCAAAATTTAAAACCCAATTTTCTATATAAGCTTCTTCATATTGAGTTAAACCATTATGTTTTCCTAATTTTTTAGCAATAATTTTCTTATATTTATTTAAATTTTCTTGTTCTGCATAATAATTATCAAGGTCATTCCACGTCTTGATTTTATTAGATGCCCAAGCTTCTGCAACTGTTTGGACATAATTTCTATGCATTGCACTACGGTTATAACAATAATCAAATAAAGCTATCATAACTTGTTCATCAAAATTATATTTTTTGAACCATAAATCAATATCATTATACCAAGAAGGTCCCATAATTCCTTGAAAATACATATTATTAATATGTTCAATTGCTTTTGCTCTTGATTTATTTTTAGAAGTTTGTTCTACTTTTTCTTTAGTCATTGTTAAATTTGGAGTATATAAATTATGAAGAGTTTTTTCCTGTAAATCAATAATCATATATCCTGTAGACTTTTTTAAAATCAAACCATTTTCTTCTAAATATTTTAATCCATCATTTATCGATTTTAAAGGAATATTCAATTTTTTTGATAAATCATTTAATTTTATATCTTTACAATATTTGCAAAGAAAAATCATGTAAAAATATAGTTTTAAATAATCACCAGGAATTTGTGATAAATATTCAGAAAAAAAGATATCTGGAATCATTGTTTCAGAAAATAAAAGTGATTTTTCATTTTGTTCTAGCTTCATTTTTTATATCATTCCTTCCTCAAGGCATAAATCTGGTTGCAAAATTGTAATTATTTTTCAACCGTATCGCTCCAATTCAAATTATATTGTAAATCAAATTATACTCTTTTTAGACAAAAAATTCAAGAAATTTTATTATAAAAATAAATCTTTTGCTTAACAGCAAATTTAAAAATATAAGAAAAAACATACAAAATATTTTCACCATTAAAACCAAAGATACTTAAAAGTAAAAAAGGGAAACAAAAGATAATAAATAAAAAAATTTTAATATTTAAATTTTGGAAAAATATATTAATAAATATAAGAATAATTAAAGCCCATATAATATTTGCAATTACAGTATTATAATCTAATACTCCAAAAAGTTTATTTTTAAAATTGTAATTCTGTGGAAAAATAAATTTCATAATTTTTATTAAATGTTACTGTTTCTAAATTTATTATAAAATATATTAAACAATAATCTTTTAAAATTCTCCTTTCTTATTTTTTTTGCATAAGAAAAATCTGATTTTATATTGATGTTATATAAGATTTTTCTTTATAAACTTTAAAATATTAATCAAACATTTTAAAGTTTAAGTTTTGAAAAGTTATTAACACTTTGTGAAATATTTGTGGAAACTCCACCAATAAATTCCCTAACAAATGAATTTGCTCTTATTAAAACATA
>CAMMNR010000224.1 GCA_946498265.1 uncultured Clostridium sp.
AAGTTCTAACCCATCCTTCTAAACTAACAATTTTATTTTCTAATTTTTTTGTACATCTGTATAAATTTTTAACTAATAATTTTTCCATAAAAAATACCCTTCCTTTCATGTTTTATCATTAAGATATATATAGTTATATAATTATTTTTCCAGCTATTCCTAATTTTATAATATTTATATATTAAAAATAGCTATAAAAACAAAAAACATCCTTGCAAAATGCAGGGACGAATAATTTATCCGCGGTACCACCCAACTTGAAAATATCAATTTTAAAATATTTTCCGCTTTAATTGATTACTCCAATATGTTTCACTTTTTAGGTTGACCTTAAAGGAGTTTCAGCCTAAGCTCCTTATTCTCTAAAAGTAACTTCTAAAAGCTTTGTATTGTACAAACGTAATATATAATATTAAAAAATATTATACAATACAAACATATAAGTGTCAATAAAATTGTAAAAATTTCCAATTTTTAATTTGTTTATTGTTACAATTCACAGTTTAAAATTAATATGTAAAATATTAATATATCAACATTTTATTAAGTATTATCATTGTTGTCTGTGAATTGTAACTGTTTATTTTTTTGATTTACCGGTATCAAAAACAAAGCACCAATAATTATAGGAAGATAAAAAGTATATAATCTCCAAAACAAAATAGACATATTGATGGTTCCATTTTTAAATATAGATTGGAATAAAACTAGAAATCCACCTTCAGCACCAATTCCAGCACCAGGAGTAGGGATAAATGTCATAAGTAGTAATAAAAATGCTTGAACAGGGATAATTTGCCAAAAGTCAACACCAGAATTTCCAAATGCTCTATATACCATATAAGTAATAGAATAATAAGCAAAACTTTGAATTGTGGCAAAAATAAATATTTTTAAAACCATTCTTTTTTCAGATTTCATTATTTTAAATTGTTCACCAAAATTATCAAGACTTTTATCAAATTTTTCTCTCGTCTTTTCTGGATTCTTAAATATTTTAATTTTTCCTAGTAAAGTAATTATAGGATTAGAAATAATAGTTATAACACGTTTTTTTAGACCAGCTAAAATTACAACTAAGATAACTAAAATATTAATAGTAAAACCAACAACAGCAACCCAAAGAAAATCTTTCATAATACTAGCAAAAAAATTAAATTGAAATAAAATAACAGTAAATGTAAAGATAACAAGAGCAGTTTGTGTAATAATAAATTTTATAGCCATCGCAGAGAATGAATCACTAACTCTTTTGCCAGTTTTAGAAAATTCATATGCTTGCATAGGTTGACCACCAGAAGAGAATGGTGTTACATTATTAAATAATTGACCTATCATGGCAACTCTAAATGAATTTCCGAATGATTGATTTGGATACAATCTTTTTATAGGTATGTGAAGACATATAGCGTCACAAATCCATTGAATAATTAAACAGCCAAGACCGGCCAAAACCCACCAATAATTAACATTTTTCAATAAATTAACAATATTATCAAGACCATCAACTAGTACCATATAAATAAAAAGACCAACAAAAATAACAGCTACTAAAATGCAATTAAAAATAGTAGCTTTTTTATTAGCTGGTTTAGCACTTTCATCATTATTCAAAAGTTCAACATTTTTGTTATCAGAATTTAAGTTATTTTCCAAAACATATCCTCCTAATAAAATTATATTAATAATACAACAAATAATTACAAAAGAGAATTATCAAAAAATTTCTTTAATAGATTTTAATAATTCATTACTTTCAAATAAGTTAGTAAAATAATCATGTATAAAAGGAATTTTCCACATAATAAACAATATCAATATAATTACTATAATAGTAATAAAATATCTAATATAGTCTTTAAAAGTCTTTTTATATTTTATAGTATATCCTCTATTTTTTAAATCTTGAATATAAGCATCATAATAAGCTTGACGCTTGGCTTGCTCAATTTGTTTTTTGAATTCTAAATCTTGTTGTTTTGCCGTCAATTCATAATCTTTTTTTGATTTTTTTTCATAGGAAATATTTTGTTTATCAATATTAGAATTTGATAAGTGATTTATATTGTAATGATTTTGCAAATCATTAATTTTACTTTTTAAAAATTCATTTTGTTCATATAATCTATCAAAATCCTCTTGAGAAACAGTGTTAATTTGAAGAAGTTTATCATATTCTTGTTTTTTATCTTTATTAGATAGTACTTCATATGCTTCATTTATATCTTTCAAAATTTCTTCAGACTCTTTTTTAGCTTCTGTTGTTTGTTGCAAATCAGGATGATATTTTTTTGCAAGAGTTTTGTAAGCTTTTTCTATAATTTCAGGTGAAGCATTTCTATTAATTTGTAATATACTATAATAATCTTTATTCATATTATAAATCCTTTCAATGAAATAATAACATAAAAATAAAACGGTTTCAAGGGGGACGTTCCTTCAATCCCTAAAATTCGGGATAATGGGGACGGACCTTCCAAGTTAAAAGGTGCACCGCCCCTGGAGTAATCCCCTTTATCCTTAAATATATGATTTTTCGGTTCAATACATAATTTAAAAAATTCTAAATTAATTTTTTGGCACCCTTTCACTTAGCCCGAGCTAAAGCTCGACGCGAACATTTTCCAAAAAATTAATAAAGAATTTCTAAA
>CAMMNR010000225.1 GCA_946498265.1 uncultured Clostridium sp.
GGTTATTGAGTATAAATTCTTTGGCAATATTCCTGAAGATATTATTGCAGATGAATTGTATGTTTCAAAAACAACTGTTAGAACATATATAAATGATATCTATTTTGAAATTGGAATACTTGCGAGTTTAAACAATTTGATATCAAGCAACATACTTAAATTATAAGAAATATGTGATATAATAAAGGCAATAATGAGCAAATATGATGGAGGTGAAATAACTTTGACCGACCAACTAAAAAATTTCCCAACAGCAGAACAATTACAAAATGAATTTAAAAATAAAATTGTTGAAATAATTAATTATTTAAAAAAATTTTCAGCTTATGAAGTTCTTGAATATTTTTATTCTAATTATAAATTTAGCTATGGTGAGAAAGATAATAAAGATGATAGATGGTTGCAAAGTAAAAAAATAATGTATTTGCAGATGCTATTTTCCTGTATAGAAGAAAATGGCATAAAAGAGGAATTGCAAAAAAATACATTAGAAAAAATTGAAAAATATATTGAAGAGTTAGAAAAAATCACTTTGCGATATCGATTAGTAAGTGATAAGGAAAAAGAATTAACTTCAGAGGAAAAAGATTATATAATTCACTCAGACTCTTTTAAAGATTGGAGTGGAAAGAGATACGACATTTTTGAAATACAACACCATAAAGATATGTTAGGTTGCTTAGAAGAAGAATTTAAGTTAACATATAACTTTTCATTAAAAGACTTATATTGTGGAATCAATAAATTAAAAAATAATTTCTATTTTGAGTTTGAAAATAGTATAAATAATTTAAAAACTTTAATAAAAACGGAAAAAATAGAGATAAATGAAGATAATAGCTTAAATATACATAGTAAATTAAGCCACAAAAAAAGGAGTCAGATAGATAAATATTTGGATAATGTCTATAGTCTAAAATTAGCAGATATACAAGAAAATACTAAGTGGACAACCATCTTTTTAGATAAATTTGTTATAGATCCGAGTGTCTACAAAAAATTTGTAGAAGATATAAGTATAGAGAATTGGAATAAGTTAATGAATAATATCAAATATAAGCCTCTAGCAAAAATAGACAATAAATATTATATATTATTAGAACAAAAATTTTATGATAATTTTGACAAGATTGCAATAAAAGGAATATGTGAAAAGTTTAATAGTAAAGAACAAGAAATAAGGGCAAAATTCACTTCTAACATAGAAAAAGTCGTAGAACGATACTTTAATAACATATTAGGTGATAAACAAAGTTATCAAAAAAATTTTTATGTATATAACAATAAAATTTTAGAAAATGATATTTTAATAGTATATGATAATAATATTTTTATTATAGAGGTGAAAGCAGGAAATTTTACACACGAATTGGCAAGTGAAGATTTTGAATCTCATAAAGAATCATTAAAAAATCTAATTGTAAAAGCAAACGAACAACAAGATTCTTTAGAGAAATGTTTGTTGGAACATAAAAAAATTTGTATTTATGATAGCAATAACAAAAAAACAAGGAATAAAAAAGCTGAAATTAAAATAAATGATGACACAAAAATTTTTAAAATTATAATAACAGCAGAATCTTTTAATGATATTGAAGCAAGAATAGATAAAGTTAAAATATTGACATTGAGTGAAAACACTCTTGTTTTTTGCTTAGATGATCTAAGAGTATATAGTGAATATTTTGAGAAACATCCCTGCTATTTTATACAATATTTATTGCAAAGAAGAAAAGCTATTGGCAATAAGAATATTGATTTAGTAGACGAATTATATCATTTAGGTATGTGGATTGAATATAATTTTTATAATGAATATACAAATGAACAAATAGATTATTTTAAAAGAGAAAATGATATAAAAGAGGAATTGGGAATAGTATCAATTTGTGGTGAAGACTGGATGGAAGAATTGGATGCTTATTATAATAGCCTATGGTTTAAGAAAAAAATCGTAACTAAACCATATAGGAATATACCGTCAGAAATAAAAAAAGTTATAGAATTTTGTGAAAAAAATAATGCAATTGAGAATCATACTTATCTAACCACTTTTTTACTAAATTTAAATCCTGATACATTACAGCTAACAGAAAAAATTGTTATAGAATCTAAAGAATTTTATAAAAAAAATAATAGACCTAAATATGGGTATATGTCATTAACAAAAACAGATGAAAATGGTATAGATGGAATATGCATTTCATCTATTTGTAGTGAAGATGACGCAAATGAAGAACTGTTATTAAAAAATGTATATGCTAATATGTATTTAGATAAAGATAAAAAAACAATAAGTGTGTTTTTATATTATAATAAAAATGACGAAATAATTAAAATACATTTAAAGACACTAACAGCACTAGATAATGAATTTAAAAGTACAGAAACAATTAATATGGCAGAATATTTAAGGCATAAGCGTGGTTTAAAATTAGAAAGTAAAAAAATAGGGAGAAATGAGTTATGCCCATGCGGAAGTGGCAAGAAATACAAGAAGTGTTGTGGAAAGTAGTATAAAATTTTAGGAAGATTAATAATTAAAAAATAGCGAAAAACCTAGTACACACAATGTAGTAGGTTTTTTGATAAAAAGGTTTGGGATAGTCCTTTTCAATTTTATATAATGAGTAAAATTGGAAA
>CAMMNR010000226.1 GCA_946498265.1 uncultured Clostridium sp.
TGGATTATCTTCTTTGGTATTCCTATGGCACTTGAAAACTTGATTTTCGGTTGTATATGGTGCATAACCATAGTAGGAATACCATTCGGCTTGCAGTTTTTCAAAATTGCAAAACTTTCACTTGCACCTTTTGGAGCAAGGATAGTTTAAACATGACACAATGATAACAGGACTACAAAACATTAATTTGAAATTTGTGTGATTTTATGGGAGAGCGACAGTTGTTACTCTCCCTTTTCAAAAATTTACAAATATTATAGTGAAATTTAAGTTTTTATGATATACTTGTTTTGAAATATAAAAAGTGAGGTAATATATGAGAAAAGAATTTAAAATTATTTTAGTTATATTGATAGTAGTTATTTCATTAGTATTAGGCTATTTTATAGGTTATAAAAGAGCTTATGACAAAATAGAAAGTGCAAGTCAGAATATAAGTTATAATAATAATCAACAAACCTTTTATGCCGAAATTGAAGAAATAAAAGATAACTTTATTTTAGTAAAAGGATTATCAGTTAATGATATAAATTTTCGAGGAGAATTTACTATTTCTGTTGTAGGAGAAACTGAATTAGAATGGAGAAATACAAAAATTAATGTAACTGATCTAAATGTAGGAGATAATATATCAATTACTTTTACAGGTGAGATTTTAGATTCTTACCCAGCACAAATAAAAGATGTTGTTAAAATTCAATTATTAGATGATGAAATATAACTAATTTTTTATTAAGATAGGAGATATAAAAATATGGCAAATGAAAATAAAAAAGATTTTAATGCAATGATGAAGAATAATAAAGATATGCCTAAAATACAAATTGTTCAAGATGAAAAAACAATAAAAAAATATGGTGGAACTAAAATGTTTTTTGCACCACCAATTTTCTATGATGATTTAATGAAGAAAGTACCAAAAGGAAAACTTATTACAGTAGGACAAATGAGAGATTATCTTGCAAAACAAAATAATGCAGATTTTACTGATCCTATGACGGCAGGAATATTTGTTAATATTGTAGCTTGGGCTAGTTATCAAAGAAACGAAAATATTACACCATATTGGAGAACATTGAAATCAGATGGTGAATTAAATGTAAAATATCCTGAAGCAATAGAATTACAAAAAAGATTACTTGAAGAAGAAGGACATACTATAATCACAAAAGGCACGAAAAATATAAAATACTATGTTAAAGATTTTGAAAACAGTTTAGTAGAATTATAATTCAAATTTAATGGAGAAATTATGAAATATATAGCATTATTAAGAGGAATTAATATAAGTGGCAAAAGCAAAATTGACATGAAAGAATTAAAAAAAGAAATTGAAAATATAGACTTTGATGAAGTAATTACATATCTAAATAGTGGAAATGTTATTTTCAAAAGCAATATAGAGGATAAGGGTATAATTGCAAATAACATACATTTAATGATAAAAAATAAATTTAATTTAGATATACCTATTTTTATTATAACTATGCAAGAATTAGAAGCAATATTAGAACATAGTCCAGAATGGTGGGGAAAGAACGATAAAGAAATATATAATAACATTATATTTGTTATACCACCAACAACCTCTAAAGAAGTATTTGAAACAATAGGTTCTCCAAATGAATACGAAAAAATACAAGAATATAAAAATAATATTTTCTGGTCTTTTGATTTAAAAAATTACAGGAAATCAAATTGGTGGAGTAAAACAGCAAGTACAGAAATAAGTGATAAAATCACTATAAGAACTGCTAATACTATGAGAAAAATATTAGAAATATGTAAAAGATAACAAATTAACTTGTGAAAAGGGGTAATAAATGAAAACATTAATTGTATATGCAAGTAAAACAGGCACAACTGAAAAGTGTGCAGGAATAATAGGTCAAAACTTAAAAGATGCAACAATAATTAATTTATCAGCAAGACAAAATGAAGATATTAATAAATATGATAAAATTATTATAGGCACACCAATTAGAATGGGTATGATACATAAAAAAGTAAAAGAATTTATAAATAAAAATGTAGAGATATTGAAAAATAAAAAAGTAGCATATTTCATTTGTTGTGGTTTTGCAGAAAATTATAAGCAATATTTTGAACAAAATATTTCAAAAGAATTATTAGAAAAGGCAATTACTTATGATACTTTTGGTGGAGAAATGATATTAGAAAAACAAAAAGGTTTTGATAAATTCATTGTTAAAATGGTAAGCAAAAATATAGCACAAGATAAAGAAATTAAAATTTTAACTGAAAATATTGATAGATTTATAGAAAAAATAAAATAGTAAGTTGTAGAGGGGATTATAAATTGGATATAGAAGTTAATAATATAAAAATTCATTATGAAGTTTTAGGAAATGGAAAACCTGTAATTTTATTAAACCCAAATAGTGTTAATACCGGACTTATGAAATTTATAGCAAATAGATTAAAAGATAAATACAAAGTATATCTTTTTGATAGAAGATGTTGTGGAAAAAGTGAAAAAAACTGTACTTTAACCTATGAAGAATCAGCAAAAGATGTATATGAATTTATAAATAAACTAAATATAGATAAGCCTTATTTACTAGGTTGTAGTGGTGGCGGAACTGTTGCATTAAATGTAGCAATTCATTATCCAAAAAG
>CAMMNR010000227.1 GCA_946498265.1 uncultured Clostridium sp.
GTTATTATTTTTGTAGATGATGTCTTGTGGTCTATATTTATAGTACCATGTGCAGCTTTTGGAACTTTTCTTCCATATTGATCTACCGTAATTTCTCCAAAATATGATTTGCTTATTTCTGGATTTGTAAGGTTTTCAATATCATATCCTATCGTTAAAACCATTTTACTTGTAATTAAATTCTTTTTTACTAAATCTAATGTAAGAAGCTCTGTCATTTCTTTTACTATTAATTTTGTATCTTCATAATTATATGGACAATGCAATACTTGTCCTGAACTTAGACTATTCGTTACTGGTTTATACGCTTTTATGCTTTCAATCGTACATGGTTCATATCCCCATGCGTGATCAATTAACAATTCTGCATTTATACCAAATAGTTTATATAGCAATTCCTCGTTTTTTTCTGAAGTACGAGCTACATCTCCCATAGTAAATATACCGTTTTTTTCTAGTTTTCTTGATATACCCTTTCCTACTCTCCAAAAATCTGTTAATGGTCTATGATTCCATAAGTATTTTCTATATGTCATTTCATCTAATCCAGCAATCCTTACCCCATTTTTATCTGGTGTTATATGTTTTGCAACAATATCCATAGCCACTTTACAAAGGTATAAATTAGTTCCTATTCCTGCCGTTGCTGTTATTCCAGTTTCATCAAATACATTTTTAATAACTTTAGTAACTAACTCTCTTGGTGTTGTTTTATAAGTTTGTAAATAATGAGTTACATCTATAAATACTTCATCAATAGAATAAACATATATATCATCAGCTGAAAACCATTTTAAATAAATATTATAAATTCTAGTGCTATATTCCATATAATAACTCATTCTTGGTGGGGCAATAATATAACTTAATTCCAAATCATTATTTTTCTTTAATGCAATATCATCATAAGATGAGCAAGTAAATTTATGTCCTGGAGCATTAATTTTTCTTTGAGCATTTATTTCATTTACTTTTTGTATAACTTCAAATAATCTTGCTCTTCCTGGTATTCCATATTGTTTTAATGATGGGCTTACAGCAAGGCAAACTGTTTTTTCAGTTCTACTACTATCAGCTACAACTAAATTTGTTGTAATTGGATTCAAACCTCTTTCCTGACATTCTACGGAGGCATAAAAACTTTTTAAATCTATTGCAATATATACTTTATCATATTTATTGTTCACTTTAATACCTCCATTTCTAAAATATCTATTGTCATTATAACACTTTTATTTTTATTTGTAAACATTTGTTTGTGTATAATTTAAAAGAAATATTTTCCAATTATAAAAACTTAATTTAATTTTAAGAGTTTCCTATCAAAAAAGATTAGTTAAAAATAACTAATCTATAACTTGTAATTTATATAACTTCTTTTCTATGATTCAAGTGTATTCCTATATGTCCTATTCCTAATATAATTGTTGCCATAATTAAGAATATATTTTTACCATATATACCTAGCAAGAAAAATGCAAATACTGGTAGTGTAGCACCTGCAACTGGTATTCCTAGTAAACTACTATACATATCTTTCATTGTTTTATTGCTTTTAAAATATCTAATCCAATATATTTCATATAAAATCATAATAATAAAGGCAATTAACAATATAATAGACCAATTTGTAATCTTATTTATATTAAGATTACTAAATATCAAAGATAAACAAGTTACTAGCATTTCCCCAATTCTTTCAAATAGTAGTAATACTTTATTTTCATTTTTAACATACTTTTCATACTCTTTTGGCTTATTTTTACTCCATATAATATTTGGTATCATTAACATCAATAAAAATACTAAACCTATATATGAAAATCCAAAGTTAATATTCATTATTTTATCTCACTTTCAACTTGTAATTTATTGGTTGATATAATCTAATAATGGCTTTAGATATTCTTTATCAGTCCAATCACACTTTTTACCAATTGCACTCATTAATGCTTTCATCCAAGGCTCATAAGTATTAGGATCTTTCTTTGCTATTGCCTTTTGTAACATTTTGCATAAAGTTCTATCTTTGAATGTCATATTTGCTTCATCCCAAGCACCTCTACCATAAAATGTAGGAATATCTTTCAAATCTTCTTTAAGATTATGTTCTTTGATTTGACTAAATGCTTTTTCTTCAAATGGCGATGCTCCAACACAAAGTATTGCTAGTTTTTTATTTTTAAGTACAGCATAGTTTTTTCTAAAAAATGATAAACCTGCTATACCAGAAGCATAGATTCCACCACATAAAATTATTGTACTATATTTTTCAATATCTTTTACTTTTACATTTGGTGTTTCTATGCAATCAAATTTAGTTTCTTCAATTAGCCAATTCACATATTTTTTTGTTGCACCATACTTTGATTGATAAATTATTATACCTTTTTCCATAATCTATATCTCGCTCCTAATTTGTTATTGTAAATTGTTTATAAATTTTATACTTTCATCATATATTTTTCGATATTCAATGTTATGAACATAATGAGAACATTCTAAAATTTTATATTCTCCATTTTGCTTACTATTTATATAATCAATAATAAATATTCTCCATTGTTCTTTTTCGTAGCCTGTCCCATCTCCATTAGATACAAAAAATAACATAGGTACATTAGTAGTATCAATA
>CAMMNR010000228.1 GCA_946498265.1 uncultured Clostridium sp.
TGATATGCTGTTGTAGAACTTGCAACTACTTGATTTTTTGATAAAAATGTTACTGTTTTTAAATTATCGCACCCATTGAATGTGCCTAATGTCATTTTGGTTAAACTTGTAGATAGAACTACCGTTTCAAGATTTTTACAATTAAAAAAAGCGTAAGGGTCAATTTGTTCAACAGTGCTTGGTAAAACTAATTTTTTTAAATTAGTTCCCCAAAATGAACTGTCACCAACCACTTTAAGTCCTTCGCTAAATTCTATTTCTTCTAAATTTAAACAATCTCTAAATGCAAATAGTTCTATTCTTTCAATTGAACTTGGTAATATAATTTTCTTTATTTGTTTATTGCCTTCAAAAGCTTCTCGTGAAATTGATGTTATTTGAATATCCCTACCTTCAACAAAACTAGGTTTATCTATTGAATAATCGTATTTCCAAGGATATTGTTGAGAATAAATTTGATTATAGAAATCATAATATCCATCGGCCCCGGTAGTATAATGTTCTTGTAAAAAATCAAAAGCTTCACTTCTATTATTAAATATTATACTTCCACTAAAATTTGTTCTTTCTCCATAAGAATAAGAAAATGGTATTTCAACAACTTCATCACTACCAGAATATTTTGTTATTGTATTTCCACTAAATTCAAATCCTTCAACTGCAATAGTTGGTTCCAATTTCTCAAATGTTACTCTTTGAGTAAAAGCATATATAAACAAACAAAATACACCAAACAAAAGAATGAGTTGTCCCCAAGACATTATGGATTTTGTCTTTCCCATAATATGACCTCACATATAATTTTCTTGTTTCTTTAACATTTCATCAAATAGAAAATCGTATTTATGTTCACTTCGTTCTTTCATTTCATCAAACATTTCTTTCATAGATGTCAATTCAAAAACGCCCATACACTCTATATTTTCATCGTTTTCATCTGTTATTTCAAATCCATAATATTGTGGGCAACCACTTAACCAATTATCATATTCTTCAACTTCGGTTTCAATCATAGTCCTACAAACATCATAACTACCTATATCTTCTGCCATATTATGTTGTCTTAATGTTTCTTTCAATATATAAGCATATCCAACTTTCCCACTATCCCAAGGGTCTTGAAAATCGTGTGTTGATATGGTAAGTCCAGAATGGTCTAGTAGATAAAGTGGCAAAACACATGCCACTTTATCTTTATTTTTGTTATACCATTCGTTAAAATCTTCCCATGACTTAAAATCGTGTTTGTCTCCTAATGAGTATCTTCTATGAAAACAAACCATAGTTGTAACATTAGTATCTTTGTAATATTCTCTTGGGTCCTCAATATCATCTTCAAAAATTCGTAATGTCAAACCTTTTCTCTTTATTTCCATATTACATCTCCGCCATTTGTTTCTTGTATTTTTTGTATTGATTTTTCATAAATGGTTCCAAAATGTAGAAATCTTTATATAAGTCTAACCCAACCGGAATTTCAAAAGTTTTGATATATTTTTTGCAAAATTCAATTGCCTTTTCAGGTATATCAACACTTTCACCTTCTTCTGGGTCAAATCCCACCATATAACAAGTTCCGACAACACAATCTTCATATTCTGGCAACCAAAAGTTTCCTTCAAGATTATTTAATTTGCCTTCCTCGTTAACAAACAAATCTACATTTTCAAGTCCCGGAAATTCTACACATTCTATATAGCCTCCAACGATTTCTTGAAATGTTTCCAACTTATTTTCGACTTCTTCAACATAAGGTTCTTGTCCGGGTTTTTTAATTAACACTTTGACCTTGTCCATTACATCTCCTCCTAAAATCACAAAAACTTTTATAATTCATAAGTTCCCAATTACTTGAATAAAAAGCTTGTTGAATTGATACAGCAAGTATAGGTTTAATAATTTTCTTTTGTTCTTCATCATAGTTTTTTAAATCTTCTCTTATTGCTCGAAGTTTAGTCAATAAGTCTTGTTTTGATGCATAATCAATATCTTGCAAAATAAAAGCAAGTTCGCCTCCGATATTTAACATACTATTCCACCTCGCTTGTATTTTGTTTCGATTTAGTTCTAGTTGTTCTTTTTGCCTTTGGCCTATCACTTGCTTCTACATTTTCTTTATTTGTTGATTCCACTTCTTTTTGACTTTGTTCTTTTGTATCTTCTTGTTTTGTTTCTTGATTTTGAGTTTTGTGTAAGTTCCTAATTGTGTATTCAATATTGCTTTCTACATTCGCAATAAGTTGTTTTGAAACAGAACGTATTTTTTGCAAATTGCCTTTAAAATCCTCCAACTGTTCATCACTTAAATTTTCTAATGCTGAAAGATCAAATTCTGGTAAATCAAGCCCTAATCTTGAATTAACTGCATAAATTGTTCCACACAATTCAACATCATCTATATTTTCAAGATTTTCTTTTTTAAGTCCATCATAATGCCTAGAATTTAAAGCCACAATAGAAACAGCTTTAATTAAAGTGTTTATTGTTTCGTCTAATGTCATTCCATCTTTAATATGAATTTCTTTCTTTTCATTATCTATTTGATAATTTGCTTCACAATCATCATAAATAAATTTATAACCCTTTGCTGTGTATTCAAGTGCTTTTTTAGTGCAATCAAAATACTT
>CAMMNR010000229.1 GCA_946498265.1 uncultured Clostridium sp.
ATGTTTCTAAGTGATGTTCTAGAAGTTGAACCTAACAAAGCAGAAGAAGAAGCAAAACAAATGAAATATGCAATATCAGAAGATACTGCTAAAAAGTTAGACAAATATATAAGTAAAATATTTGATTTAGGAGACTTAAACTGTGACTATGATAGTAATAGCGAAAAATGCAGAAATTGCGTAAAAATAACAGCAAAAAATAGATTAAAAAACTAAAATTACCATTTTGGGGACGCGTCCAAAAAGAGTAATTTTTGTGCCAAAATAGCCCGTCCCTTTTGGCAATATAGGAGGTAAAAATGTTATTAGAATTAAAAGATATATGTTTTGAAAGAGCAAATAAAAAAATATTAGATAATATAAATTTACAAATAGATACAGGAAAATTTATAGCAATCACAGGACCAAATGGATCTGGTAAATCAACATTAGTAAAAATAATTATGGGAATAGAAAAACCAGACTCAGGAAAAATCATTTTTGACAATAAAGATATTACAGACATGCCAATTAACGAAAGAGCTAAATTAGGAATAAGTTTCGCATTTCAACAACCAGTAAAATTTAAAGGAATAACTGTTTATGATTTATTAAAAATGTCAACTAAGAAAAATATTACCAAAAAAGAAGCTTGTGAATATTTATCTAAAGTAGGTTTATGTGCAAAAGAATATGTGGATAGAGAAGTTGATAATTCACTTTCAGGTGGAGAATTAAAAAGAATAGAGATAGCAACAGTAGCTTTAAGAAAAACAAAGCTAACAATATTTGATGAACCAGAAGCAGGAATCGATTTATGGAGTTTTAATAATTTAATAGAAATATTTGAAAATATGAATGAATTAATAAAAGGGACAACCTTAATAATATCTCATCAAGAAAAGATATTAAAAATAGCAGATGAAATAATATTAATGAAAAATGGAAAAATAAAAGATATAGGCGTTAGTGAAGAAATATTAAAAAAAGCTATGTCAAATGTAGAATGTTGCAAAATAAAAAGAAAGGATTAAAAGTATGGGAAATATAGATAATGTAGATAAAGAGCTTTTAAAAGAAATATCAGGATTAGAAACTATGCCAGAAGGAGCATATAACATTAGAAAAAATGGAAAAGGAATAGAAAGAAAAGTTACAGATAATGTTAATATAGTTACTAAAAAAGATGTATCTGGAATAGATATTCATGTAAAAGAAAATACAAAATTCGAATTTATACATATACCAGTTATAATTACAGAAAGTGGATTAAAAGATGTAGTATATAATGATTTCTTTATAGGAAAAAATGCAAATGTAATAATAGTAGCAGGATGTGGAATACATAATGACCATCACAAAGACTCTCAACATGATGGAATACATAGATTTTATTTAGAAGAAGGGGCAAGAGTAAGATATATAGAAAAACATTATGGAGAAGGTAATGGAGATGGAAAAAGAATTTTAAATCCAATAACAGAAGTATTTCTAAAAGACGGAAGTTCCTTAGAAATGGAAAGTGTGCAAATAAAAGGAGTAGACTCAACTATAAGAGAAACAAAAGGAGAATTAGGCAGAAATACAAATTTTGTCGTAACTGAAAAAATAATGACTCATGGAAATCAATATGCAAAAACAATATTTGATGTACAATTAAATGGTGAAAACTCAAGTACACATGTAACATCAAGGTCAGTCGCAACAGACAATTCAGTACAAGAATTTGTGTCAAAAATATATGGAAATGAAAAATGTTTTTCTCATAGTGAATGTGATGCAATTATAAAAGACAATGCTAAAGTAACTGCAATTCCAGAAGTTACAGCAAATAATGTAGAAGCAAATCTTATACATGAAGCGGCAATTGGTAAAATTGCAGGTGAGCAAATTATAAAATTAATGACATTAGGTTTAACTGAGGAAGAAGCAGAACAAGAAATTATAAATGGATTTTTAAGATAAACTACAATAATAATTTATCTTTTTATCTAATAGGAATTTTCTTAGAAAATCCTATTAGATAAAAAGCTTCGATAACAATTGTACGCAAATTTTATATTTTATGAATATTTATAAATTCAATGAATATAATAATAAAAACATACATTTTTATTAAATTTAACTTAAAGTATTGACAAGTTGCATTGACAAGTTGTATAATAATTATGTTGCATATCGCGGGGTGGAGCAGTTGGCAGCTCGTTGGGCTCATAACCCAAAGGTCGCAAGTTCGAGTCTTGCCCCCGCAACCAATTATGAGGCTTTTAGCCTCTTTTTTTTATTTTAAAATATTTTATATTATTTTATGGAATGCCCTAATATCAAGCGTTTTATTTAAAAATAATTTAAATTAATTTATTTTATTTTTGATTATTTTTTGCAATTTGTTACCAAAGTTGCTACCAAAAATTATTTTTTATAGCTAATGGTAGCACCTATATGCTACCATTAGTATTTTCAAGTATTACAGCTATTATCTCTATAAAAAAAATAAATTATCTTTCATAGGAATCTTTATCTTCCTTGTTCATATTTTCGATAAGATTTAATGGTTCATCTAAAGTTAATATATTTGCATTTGAATTATCAATTAAATTTTGTTCCATATAATATTCATTTACTTTTTCAAGTTCATTT
>CAMMNR010000230.1 GCA_946498265.1 uncultured Clostridium sp.
TGGAAAAATTATTAGTTAAAGATTTATACAGATGTACAAAAAAATTTGAAAATAAAATTGTTAGTTTAGAAGGATGGGTTAGAACTTTAAGAGATTCTAAAACTTTTGGGTTTATAGAATTAAATGATGGTTCTTTCTTTAAAAATGTTCAGATTGTTTTCAATGATGAATTAAAGAATTTTGAGGATATTCGTAAGTTGTCAATTAGTTCTTCTATAAGTGTAACTGGAAAGCTATTGATAACTGAAAATGCTAAACAACCTTTTGAAATTCATGCAACTAATATTGAAATATTGAGTTTATGTGATTCAGATTATCCTCTTCAAAAGAAAAGACATTCTTTTGAGTATTTAAGAACAATTGCTCATTTACGTCCTAGAACCAATACTTTTAGTGCTGTTTTTCGTGTAAGAAGTGTTTTAGCATATGCTATACACAAATTTTTTCAAGAAAGAAATTTTGTATATGTAAATACACCTATTCTTACTTCTAGCGACGCAGAAGGTGCTGGTGAAATGTTTAATGTTAATTCATTTGATTTAAATAATATACCAGAAACAAATGATGGAAATGTTGATTTTTCTCAAGACTTTTTTGGAAAGCCAGCTCATTTAACAGTAAGTGGACAATTAAATGCTGAAACATATGCTCAATCTTTTAGAAATGTGTATACATTTGGTCCTACATTTAGGGCTGAAAATTCCAATACTGTAAAACATGCTGCAGAATTTTGGATGGTAGAACCTGAAATCTGTTTTGCTAATTTAGAGGATGATATGGATTTAGCAGAAGACATGATAAAATATATCTTTTCTTATGTTCTTGAAAATTGTCCTGAAGAAATGGAATTTTTTAATAACTTTGTTGATAAAGGACTATTAGATAGATTGAATAATGTTATAAATTCTGATTTTGCTAGAATTAGTTATACTGATGCAATTAAAGAACTTGAAAAACATAATGATGAGTTTGAATATAAAGTTTCTTGGGGTGTTGATTTACAAACAGAACATGAAAGATATTTATGTGAAAAAATATTCCAAAAACCTGTATTTGTTACAGATTATCCAAAAGATATAAAAGCTTTTTATATGAAACAAAATCCTGATAATAAAACTGTTGCTGCTACTGACCTTTTAGCTCCTGGTATTGGAGAAATTATAGGTGGTAGCCAAAGGGAAGAAAATTATGAAAAATTAGTTACTCGTATGAAAGAATTGGACATGCCACTTGATGAATATTCATGGTATTTGGATTTAAGAAAATATGGTAGCTGTGAACATGCTGGTTTTGGTTTAGGTTTTGAAAGAGCTCTAATGTATTTGACAGGTATGCAAAATATTCGTGATGTAATACCATTTCCAAGAACACCAAAAAATTGTGATTTTTAGGGAAAAAAGGGACGCCCTTTTTTTTCCCTATTTTTTATTCATAATAAGATATATCCTATTTTTCCCAATATTCAGAATCTTCGATATTTCTATATCTTTCAAATTACACCTTTGTCTTAGTTCTTGAATTAATTCAATTAGTAAATTATTTTCTTTTGTTACTAATTTTAAAGTTTGTATTTTGTTTTTCTTTAAATATTCTTTTATTACTTCAATATAATTTTCTTCTATATTTACAATATTAGAACTTAATTGAAAATTATATTTTTTATGGATTTCTTGAAAAATTCCTTTATAGTCATTTGTTTCAAATAAAATCATGACATTTTCTTTATTTATTTTATTATTTATATAATTTTTATATGATGAATATTCGTATTCATCTAAATTTTCTACTATTTTAGCTTTTACTGGATTATAATGTATATATGCAATTGTTCTATATAATTGCTTATAATTTTTTATTTGTATACTTTTAAATCTATCTCTAAACACATATCCTACTCTATTTTCATTTCTATTATAAAATTTTGCAAATTTTGAATTTACTATTCCCATCATTTTTGACAAATTCTCTATACTTTTACTATAAATTATAAAATGGGCATGATTTGTCATTACCGTATATATTAATATTTTTATATTTAATTTTCTTGATTCTTCAAAAATGTATTTAAGATATACTTTTTTATAATAATCTTTATAGTATATTTTCTCTTTATTAATTCCCTGTACTATAACATGAAAATACTCTGATTCCATATTATTTCTATTTATTCTTGGCATTATACCTCCTTTAAATTTAATTTTTTTATAAATTGATTATGATTCAGACTAAAATTTACTAAAAATAAAATTTTGAACTAAATATAAATAGTTATGTTTGAATATAAAAATTCTATTACCCAGAATATAGGGAAAAAAAAGGGCGTCCCCTTTTTCCCTATTCTTCTTCTGGTGCTTCTACTGGACATCAGTATTTAACGAACGTAGTTATTCCAATTAAAACCTTTTCTTATTCCGTTTTTGTAAATTTTATTAAATGTTTTCTTAAACAGTCTTATGACAATCCTTTCTCTCCAACTCAATTCTTTCATCACTTTATCTAATACTACATCTTTCATATATCTATTTCTCCTTTTTCTTTTGAATACATGTATTCTAC
>CAMMNR010000231.1 GCA_946498265.1 uncultured Clostridium sp.
AGGTCTAGCATCTTTCCTAGTTTGCTATAATCGCTTGCTATGTTTACATCTATTAGTTGTGTTGGTATTTCTTTAAATCTTACATAATCTTTTAGAAAATATAAACACATATTTGAATTATATATTTTTTCTTTTCCTTTTATTGAAAACTTATATCCATCGTAGTTTTCTTTCATTATTGGTAAAAGCTTGTTCTGCTCCTCTTTTTCTATTTCTAATTCTTCCATCATTTTTTCTAGTTCATCTTTTGTAAAGCCTATCATCTCATTAAATTCCCTATCTTGGGTTATATCTGTTCCTATATTAAATCCTGATGTTAAGCTATCTAATGTTATTGGTGCTACTCCTGTTATAAATATTCTGTCTATTACACTTTCTGTTCCTTTTTTTAGTATTTCATACCATTTTCTTACTTTGCCATTTTTTGATACTAGATTTTTAAATTGGTTTGTATTAAATCCTAATAGCTCATTTGCAAAATGGTCAT
This sequence comes from uncultured Clostridium sp., assembly GCA_946498265.1. Classification (GTDB taxonomy): domain Bacteria; phylum Bacillota; class Clostridia; order TANB77; family CAG-508; genus CAG-269. Next base: position 488 of record CAMMNR010000231.1, read on the forward strand.
ACTCATCTATTATTACATAAATTTTTTCTTCTCCCTTTTGTACTTTAAATGCTTCTATTAAGTTACTTAATAATCCCTCTGGTGTTAGTTCCCAATTTACATAAAAGTCCATTTTGTATTTGTTTACAAATCCCTCTATTGGAATTGCTATCATTTCTTTAAAACCTTTCATTGTTGTTTCTTCATTGCTTGTATCTATTCCAGAAAAATTAAATTTTAGTATATGATATTTGTTTTTTAACTTTGTTGGGTGCTGTCCTATATACGTTCCTCCAAATAATCTTTCAAATTTATTTGCTTTTGCTACATCATAGTAATTCTCCAATGTGCTTGTAAATAGCGTCTTTCCAAATTTTCTTGGTCTCAAAAACATTATTCTTTTTTCTGCCAAATTTTCTATTTTCTCTATATATTCTGTCTTGTCTATATAGTAATAGCCATCTTCTATTAGTTCTTCATAATTGCTTATTCCATATGGTAATTTTTGCATTTCTATCACCTTCTACAATTTTATGGTTGTAAAATTTATTACTTTTTGCGTACACCAGTATTATTTTAACACATATGTGTCCTTTTTGCTATATATTAATTAAAAAAAGTGATAAATTGGGGGCCTACTCCCAATTTGTCACTTTTTTCTGTTTTTCCATATAATTTCCTTTTTCCTATTTATCATTACACCCTTCATCTGATAGTTTCTTACGAAGCTTTTATCAGATGAATGGATGCCGCGTTATTTACATAACGCTTATTTTATTTCTAATTTTTTACAAAATTAGAAAGTCGAGCCCAGGCGTACGTAAAAGTGGTTGCTTGGTAGATAGTTGGCGAACATGTATCTAGCGAAGAAGTCTGCGTTTCATGCAAAGTATTTACCGTTCTGCGAAGGCGACCAATAACCACAAAAAAACCTATTACTTTTGTGACATTTTTCCTATGATACATTGCTCTTGTTAAAATACTCTATCATATGAACTATAGTATCTTGGTTATTTGGTTTAAGTGTATCAAAACCAAATAATGCACTATTTATTTCTCTCTTACCTTTTATATTAAGATATTCACTAAATATATCGTCTAAACCTATATTGAAGAGATTACATATTTTAACTAATACTTCATATGATGGTTTTGATCTGTCTTGTTCAATATCTCCTATATATCTAGGTGAACATTCAACTGCTTCTGCTAATTTTTCTTGAGTGTATCCGTGACTTTTTCTGATGGCTTGAATATTTTTACCGATTTTTATTACCCCTGCTTTTTTCATAATATAGCCCCTTCTCATATAAATTTACATTTATATAATAGCAAAGGTAATCATTATATAGAACGAATTATTTACGTATTTTGTACTTATTTGTTTCTGTTTACGTTGTATTAAAGGTTAATTTTACTATTTTCTTTCCAATTGGTTCTATTTTTCAAATTTATTAATTATTTCTTCTGCAGTAATAAATTTCATCTTTCTATTTTCCATTAAAATTTCTCCTCCTACTATAGTAGTATCAACACTTCTCCCGTCAGTATTATATACTAAGTTTGATATAATATCATTATTTGGAATAGTTTTTATATTGTCCAATCTTGGCATTAAATCTACAATTATTATATCTGCTTCTTTTCCTTCTTCTATACTTCCAACTTTATTATCAAGTCCCAATAGTTGCGCTCCACTAATTGTTGCCATCTTTATAATATCTTTTGAAGTAATTCTTGCCTCATTTTCATGTATACCGCCTTGTGCTAAAGCTGCTATTTTCATTGTTTCAAACATGTCTAAATTATTTCCAGACCCTTGACCATCAGTTCCTAAAGCTACATTTATTCCATTATATAAATATTTTGTAACATCTGCTATTTTACAGCCAAGTCTAAAGTTGGAAATAGGATTATGTGCGATTCCGCAATCCATGGTTTTCAATATTTCTATGTCTTCATCACTTAGCTTTACTCCATGTGCTAATATTGTATGAATTCCATCAAAGTATTTTTTTAATACTTTTGAGGCTGTACTGCCATGCAATGCT
>CAMMNR010000232.1 GCA_946498265.1 uncultured Clostridium sp.
TACTTTTTCTTTTTCTCTATTTTCCTTTGCTTTTTTATTTATTTGTTGTAACTTCTGTTAATGATATAATAAAAATGTAGGAAGATTACAATATAAAAATGTAGGTTTTCATACACAGATATGTTATACTTTTATTCGTATGAATAGGAGTGATAACATGGAAATAAATGAAACAGAATTAGATAAATTAAGAAAGGAATTGGTGATATTGGATGGATTAGATATAAAGCCTAATTATGCTCAATTGGCTAGAAAACATAATTGTGATTGGCGTACAGTAAAGAAATATCATAATGGTTATGAAGGTAAATCTAAAACTAGAATTAAACTTTCTAAACTTGATAAATATAAAGATATTATTAAAGAAAAATTTACATTGTCTGGCGTTACTATTTCTGCTGTTTATCAATATATATTATCCATAGATCCTAATATTGGAATTTACAGCAATTTTTACTCGTATGTCAAAAAACATGATTTAATACCTAAAGATAAAATCTCGAAAGTTCATCCTAGATTTGAAACTCCCTTGGGTAAACAGTTACAATTTGATTGGAAAGAAGACATTACTTTGTATAATAAATACAATATTCCTTTTACTTTTAATGTTTTCTCAGCCACATTAGGGACTTCAAGATTACATGTTTTTAGGTATAGTAAAACTAAAGCTCGCTTTGATGTTCAGCGTTGCCTTATTGAGACTTTTAAATTTATTGCAGGCGTTCCTAAAGAAATTTTAACTGATAATATGAGTTGCATTTTTGATTATTCAAAAAGACAATTTGCTAGTGATTTTAAACATTTTTGTAAAGATATGGGAACAGTACCCAAACATTGTAAGGTTAGGACTCCTAATACTAAGGGTAAAGTTGAGTCTTCTAATAGATTTATGCAATGGCTAATACCATATAATTATGAATTTGAAACAGAGGAGGATTTAATTAATATTATTTCTACTATAACTAAAAAGGTAAATACTTCTATTAACCAAACTACTGGTGTTACTCCAATTATGTTATTTAACAAAGAAAAGGAATATCTCTTACCCCTACCAAACAAAGATTTACTAAATTCATATTTAGATGATACCAAAACTGTAAAAGTATCAAATGGTTTTTTAGTATATTTCAGAGGTAATCAATATTCCGTTCCACCAAAGTTTGCTAATAAAACTGTTCAACTAAAAGAACAAGATAACAAACTATATATATATCATAACACAAATTTAATCGCAATGCACGATATTTCTTCAAAAAAAATAAATTATTTAGAAGAACATTATAAAATAGGTATGTCACAATGTTTTAATTGCACTTATGATAATCTAGAACAAAAAGTAAAAGATAATTTAGCTTTATTTGATAAATTATCTAATTAGGAGGTGTTGCAAATGAGTAACTATACAAAATTATTAAACAATTTAGATACATTAAAATTATTTAAAATAAAAGACAATATTGACACATATATTAATTTGATAAATGATAAGGAAAAAAATATTGTTGATAGTCTTTATGAATTAACTACTTTAGAATTAAATTTTAAAAAGGAGAAGGCAATTACTTCTTTAGTTAGAATGGCTGGCTTTCCTTATCAAAAAACATTAGATGATTTTGATTTTAATTTTCAACCTAGTATAAATAAAGACAAGATATTAGATTTAAAAAATTTAAGATTTTTAGAAAATAAAGAAAATATACTGTTTGTTGGTAGTCCTGGTGTGGGTAAAACACACCTTGCCACAAGCATAGGGATAGAAGCTGCTAGCAATAGATATAGTACATATTTCATAAGTTGTCATGATCTGATAAATAATTTAAAGAAAGCCAATTATGAAAATAGATTACAAGAAAAACTTAAAAATTACGAAAAATATAGTTTATTAATTATTGATGAAGTAGGCTATCTACCTATTGATAAAGAAGGTGGAAATTTATTATTTCAATTAATTAATAAAAGATATGAAAAACATTCTACTATTATTACTACTAATATTTCATTTGGTAAATGGGGTGATTTATTTGGTGACATTATGATTGCTAATGCTATATTGGATAGATTAATTCATCATTCTACTATTTTTAATATTACTGGTAAATCTTATCGAATTAAAGATAAATTTCCTTCTAAAAACGATGATGAATTACAATATAAAAATGTAGGTTTTTCTGCATAATTAAATTAGAAAAAATATTCATTTTTATATTGACATTAACAAATGGGGAATACAAATCCATGGAAACAACTTTTACTCTACATCTTTGCTCTAAAGAAAAAGAAGAAAAGTAAGCTTCTAAGTCATCGTATCTTCTAGATTTAACAATATCAATAGTTTTCTTTGTATCAAGATCAAAGATATGAAATTGATATTCATCGTTGCCACAATTACCTTTAAACTCATCGATACCGATTCTCTCAGGCAAGTTAAAGTTATGTTTGTTAGAAAGTAAGAAACAAAAGTGCATATATCTAACAACAGTAGGAATGGAAAGATCATTATCTTTAGCAAT